>DATMTO010000019.1:0-6817 GCA_035564055.1 Rhodocyclaceae bacterium
GCGCCACATCGGCACCGCGCACGGCCACGGCAAGATCGGCCTCGATCTGCAAAGCATCGGGAAAAGAGAAGCCCGGCAGGAACTGCTTGTTTTCGCGGTCATGCGCCAGCGCCGCGATCTCGGCCGGGGCGTGACTCCATAACGCGACCTGATGGCGGGCGGAAAAAGCCAGCGCGAGGGCGGTGCCCCAGGCGCCAGCGCCGAGAACGGCGACGCGCAAGCCCGGCATCAAAGCCCCCAGACCTGGAGCGTCTTTACGTAGCCGACCTGTCCGTCGCGATGCCGCACCTTGACCCAGCCGGTGCCGGTGCTTTCAAGCAGATCCATGACCACGTCGCGTTCGGCCTCGAACAGCTGCGGCGCTTTCTCGTTCGGCTGCGCCAGCACCGGCGCACGATCGACGCGGACCTGCACGGTGCGCTTGTCGGAAACCTGTTTGCTTTCGACCCAGGCGAGCCCGCCCTGCATGTCGCGCACCTTGAACCAGCCGTCCATGGCAACCACGGACTCGACCGGTGTGCCGGCGTTGATGATGTAGAGCGGCTTGCCCTTGGTCGAGGGCGAATCGTAGAGAATGGCCGGCGCCGCGATGGAACGATAGTCCAGCGCGTGCGCAGAGATCGCTGCGCCTGCCAGCATCGCGAACAAGAAAGGACGAAGCAGGCGCCGCGTCATGTTTATTGCACCGAGGCCGACTGGGCTTCAGCCATGCGCTGCTGGTAGACGGCCTCAAAATTGACGGGGGCCAGAATCACCGGCGGGAAGCCGGCGCGATTGACGGCGTCGGCCACCACTTCGCGCGCGAAGGGGAAGAGGATGTTGGGGCAGGCAATGGCGAGGATAGGATCAAGATCCTGTTCCGGCACATTCTGGATGCGGAAGATACCGGCCTGTTTGACCTCGACCAGGAATACGGTCTTCTCGCCGATCTTGGCGGTCACGGTAACGCCGACCACGCTTTCGAAGATGCCTTCGCCGACCGGTGTGGCCTGGTTGTGCAGCTGAATCTCGACTTCGGGCGTATCGCCTTCCATGAAAATATGCGGCGCATTCGGCACTTCCAGCGACAGATCGCGGACGTAGGTCTTTTCGATATTGAAGATGGGTTGCGCAGCGGTGCTCATGTGGGGATTCCGAAAGTGAGTGAAAATGGGGCGGCCTGTCAGGCTAGTGCGCCAAGGTTACAGCCCGATGAGGACTGGCGCAACCGGCCGGGGCAGATACGAAAAGGGCAAGCCAGCGGCTTGCCCGGGACTTATGCAGCGGTCGACGCCAGCAGCGGATCGAGCCCGCCGGCACGGTCAAGCGCATACAGCTCATCGCAACCGCCGACATAGGTGTCGCCGATAAATATCTGCGGCACGGTACGGGCGCCGCTGGTGCGCGCCTGCATTTCCTCGCGACGCGAAGGATCGAGGTCCACGCGGACCTTTTCAATATCTGCCACGCCCTTGCGGCGCAGCAGCTGCTCAGCACGTATGCAGTAGGGGCATACGCCCGTCGCATACATCAGGATCTTGGCCACACGACTACCCTCGATTCTCTTTTAGCTTTCGACCGGCAAGCCGGCCTCGGTCCAGGCCTTCAGGCCGCCTTCAAGGCCGGCGGCCCTGTCGAAGCCCTGCTTCCTGAGGAGCTTGACGGCGCGATCTGCATCGCTGCCGGCTCCACAGACTACGATGGGGCGATTTTTGAATTTTTCAAGCTCGCCCAGGCGCGACTCCAGCTGGGCCGCCGGAATGTTGCGGGCGCCGATCATATGCGCTTCGCCGTAGGGCAGAGCTTCGCGGACATCGACAACCACCCCGTTCTCTCGATTGATCAGATTCACGGCGTCCTGCGGCGCCAGCTCGCCACCCTCGCTACGCAGGAGATTCCACAGATAAAGGGTAAAGCTGATGACCAGCAGGATGGTCCAGAACAGGTTCTTGAGCAGGAATTCCATTTTCGTATCCGGGTATAAACAGGACAATCTTCCGATCGGATCAGCCTGTCATGCTGCCCGAAGCGCGGCGCTATTATAAAATAGGAAGCCTCAGCAAACCGATCCTACCGGTCGCCATCCTCTCGTCCGCCATGAAGAAAATCGTTCTCCTGCGTCACGGTCAATCCACCTGGAATGCCGAAAACCGTTTCGCCGGCTGGTGCGACGTCGATCTGACCGAGCAGGGTGTGGCGGAGGCACGCAACGCCGGCAAGCTCCTGCGCGATGCCGGCTTCACCTTCGACATTGCCTATTCCTCGCTGCTGCGCCGGGCACTGCGCACCATGTACACCGCGCTCGACGAAATGGACCTGCTGTGGATCCACACCGAACACTCGTGGCGCCTCAATGAACGTCATTACGGCGCCCTGCAGGGCATGAACAAGGCCGAGACCGCCGCCAAGTTCGGCGACGAGCAGGTCAAAATCTGGCGCCGCAGCTATGACACGCCGCCGCCGCCCCTGTCCATGGGCGAGGCCCTGCAGCTGGTCAAGGATCCCCGCTACGCCGGCATCAACCCGAGCGACTACCCGCGCGGCGAATGCCTCAAGGATACGGTGTCCCGCTTCCTGCCGTACTGGCACGAAAGCATCGCGCCGATGGTCAAGAGCGGCAAGCGCGTGCTCATCGTGGCCCACGGCAACAGTCTGCGCGCCCTGGTCAAGTATCTCGACAATATCTCCGACCAGGAAATCGTTGACCTGAACATTCCGACTGGCCAGCCGCTGGTCTATGAACTCAACGACGACCTCACACCGATCAAGCATTACTACCTGGGCGACGAAGCCGCCATCCAGGCCGCCATCGACGAAGTCGCCAATCAGGCCAAGGCCAAGTAAGCCGGTCGTGCTGCGCCGGCTGATCCTTTCCCTTCTTCTCGGTAGCGCAGCCTTCAACGGCGCCTGGGCGCAGGATGCGCGCACGGAAAAAAAGACCGAGCTGCGGGAACTGCAAGGCCGCATCGACAACCTGAGGAAGGAACTCGCCAAGAGCGAGGCGCACCGCTCCGAAGCCGCCGACAATCTGAAGGAAGCCGAACAGGCCATTTCCGCCAGCAATCGCCGTCTGCGCGAACTCGGTGAAAACCGCGCCGAGTTGCGGCGCGAGCTGGGCGAACTAGAGGCCCAATCGACACGCCTGGAGCGCCAGATCGCCGGACAGCAAAAACATATCGGCGCGCTGCTCTATCGCCAATACCTGCGCGGCGACAATGATGCGATGAAGCTGCTGCTGGCAGGCGAGGACCCGAACCAGCTCGCCCGCGATTACCACTATCTGAAGCTGCTGTCCCAGTCCAAGGCCGAGATGGTCGACGATCTGCGCGACGCGCTGGCCGAGAAGCAGAAACTTGCCGACGCCGTGCGCGACAAGAACGACAAGCTCGTGGAAAACGAGAAGAGGCAGCAGGAGCAGCGCCAGGCGCTGCTGACGCAGCAAAAGCAGCGTCAGGTGGTGTTGGCCGGCATTTCCGACAAGATCAAGAATCAGCGCAAGGAAATCGAGACGCTCAAACAGAACGAGAAGCGCCTCACCAAGCTGATCGACGGCCTGACCCGGCTGGTTGCCAAGCCACGGCCCAAACCGCCTGTCGCCGGCAAGCCCGCAACGCAGAGTACGCCGGCGCTACGCAACGAACGCGAACCTGACAGCAGCTTCAGTGGCGAATTCGCCGCACTGCGCGGCAAGCTACGTCTGCCGGTACGCGGCGAGGTGACCAACCGATTCGGTGCGCCACGCGCCGAAGGCACCAGCTGGAAGGGCCTGTTCGTACGCGCTGCCGAGGGCACTGAGGTCAAGAGTGTGGCTGCCGGCCAGGTGGTCTTTGCCGATTGGCTGCGCGGCTTCGGCAATCTGCTCATCATCGACCACGGCGACGGCTTCCTCACCGTCTATGGCAACAACGAATCCCTGTTCCGCCAGACCGGCGACAAGGTCAAGGGCGGCGAGGCCGTAGCCAGCGTGGGCAACAGCGGTGGCAACCCGGAATCAGGTTTATACTTTGAACTCAGGCATCAAGGGCAGGCCCTGGACCCTCTCAAATGGGTGACTTTGCGGTAATCCTGCGCTGATCTCACGCTGAAACATGCTGCAATATCTTCAGCGTATTTTTTCGTCATACTGACCCTTCGCCCTACTCCCCCGAAACGGAGCAATTCAATGCGCAGCAAGCTGCAGAAGTTCGGTCTGATCATGTTCGGTCTGGTGACCGGCGTACTGCTCAGCCTCAATTTTTCCGCCAACGCACAAAAGGAAGACGCCGGCCTCCCGGTCGAGGAACTACGTGCCCTGGCCGATGTATTCAATGCCATCAAGGCTGGCTACGTCGAACCCATCGACGACAAGAAACTGATCACCTATGCGATCAGCGGCATGCTCTCGAACCTCGATCCGCACTCGGCCTATCTTGACGCCGAAGCGTTCAAGGACCTGCAGATCAGCACCCAGGGCGAGTTCGGCGGCCTCGGTATCGAGGTCGGCATGGAAGACGGCTTCGTCAAGGTGGTCTCGCCGATCGAGGACACGCCTGCCTTCCGCGCCGGCATCAAGCCGGGCGACCTGATCATCAAGCTCGACGACACCCCGGTCAAGGGCCTGACCCTGACCGATGCGGTCAAGAAGATGCGCGGCAAGCCCAAGACCCAGATCACGCTGACCATCGCACGCAAGGGCGAAACCAAGCCGATCGTGGTGACGCTGACGCGCGAAAAGATCAAGGTGCAGAGCGTCAAGTCCAAGCTACTCGACGACGGCATGGGTTATGTGCGCATCACCCAGTTCCAGGAAGAGACCGTCACCGATCTGGCCAAGCATCTGGAAAAGCTCTACAAGCAGTACGACAAGGACGCCAAGGGTGAAAGCCTGAAGGGCCTGGTACTCGACCTGCGCAACGATCCGGGCGGCCTGCTCAACGGCGCCATCGGTGTCTCGTCCGCCTTCCTGCCGTCGAAGGCACTGGTTGTCTCGACCGACGGCCGCACCGAGGACGCCAAGCGCCGCTATCTGGCAGCGCCGGAAGACTACCTGCGCGGCGGCCCGAGCAAGGACGATCCGCTCAAGGCACTGCCCAGCGGTGTCAAGACCGTGCCGCTGGTTGTTCTGGTCAATGGCGGCTCGGCCTCGGCTTCGGAAATCGTTGCCGGCGCTCTGCAGGATCAAAAGCGCGCCATCATCGTCGGCACCCAGACCTTCGGCAAGGGTTCGGTACAGACCATCCTGCCGATCTCCGCCAGCACCGCGATCAAACTGACCACGGCGCGCTACTACACGCCGAGCGGCCGCTCGATCCAGGCCAAGGGCATCACGCCCGACGCCATCGTCGAGGAAAGCGCCAACGGCGGCGGCTCGCGTCTGTCGCTGCGCGAAGCCGACCTTGAGCACCATCTGGAAAACGACAAGGACGGCGACGGCCGCGTCACTCCGGCCGACAAGCTGATCACCAAGCCGGTCGACAAAGGCGTCAAGAGCAACGACAAGGCCGCACCCAAGAAGGGCGACGAAGACGAAGCCCCTGCCGTGCGTTACGAATTCGGCGGCGCCGACGACTACCAGCTCAAGCAGGCCATCACCCTGCTCAAGGTCTGGCCGGTCATGAAGCGCTAAGCCCGCTCGCAACCGCAGACGGGCACGTCCGCCAGGGCGTGCCCGTTTTGCTTCGGGCACCCGCTCTCAGGAAATCGCGATGAATGACGACCAGTTGATCCGCTACAGCCGGCACATCCTGCTGCCGGAAATCGATGTCGAGGGGCAGGAGAAACTGCTCGCCGCACGCGCACTGATCATCGGCGCCGGCGGCCTCGGCTCGCCGGCCGCGCTCTATCTCGCAGCGGCCGGCGTGGGTACCATCGTGCTCGCGGACGGCGACACCGTGGACATGACCAATCTGCAACGCCAGATCCTGCATCGCGCCGATACCGTTGGCATGCCCAAGGTACTCTCGGGGCAGAAGGCGTTGGCCAGCATGAATCCGGAGTGCATGGTGATCCCGCTCGAAGAGCGGCTTGATCAGGCGCGTCTCGAAGAAGAGGTCGCCCGGGCCGACGTCGTGCTCGACTGCTGCGACAACTTCGCTACCCGCCACGCGGTCAATCGCGCCTGTGTGAAGCTCAAGAAGCCGCTGGTTTCAGGCGCGGCGATCCGCTTCGACGGCCAGATCTCGGTGTTCGATCCGCGCGTCGCCAACGCGCCCTGCTATCACTGCCTGTTTCCCGAAGGCGAGGATGTCGAGGAAGTGCGTTGCGCCGTCATGGGCGTGTTCGCGCCGCTGACCGGCATCATCGGCACCATGCAGGCGGCCGAGGCGATGAAGCTCATCATCGGCTGCGGCGAGTCGCTGGCAGGCCGCCTGCTGCTGCTTGACGGCATGTCCATGCGCTGGCGGGATGTTCGCGTTCCGCGCGATCCCGCATGCGGTGTATGCGGGTCGCCCCCCCAATCCGCTTCCCAAGGAAGGGGGTGACTCCGGTCTGCCATGCCGATAGCATGGCGCCGCAGTCACACTGCAAAAAGCAAAAAGCCCGGCCGAAGCCGGGCTTTTTTATTCAGTCAGACTTCGATTATTCGGCGGCGCGAATGTTCGAAGCTTGCTGACCCTTGGGGCCGGTGACGGTATCGAACGTCACGCGCTGGCCTTCCTTCAGGCTCTTGAAGCCGTTGGACTGAATTGCGGAGAAGTGAGCGAAGAGATCGTCGCCACCACCATCCGGAGTGATGAAGCCGAAACCCTTAGCGTCGTTGAACCACTTCACGATACCTGTTGCCATGTCTTGTCTTCCTAAATAAATGAACACAGTGAGAGACGAGCTCCCAGAGACTCAAGACGGCGCTGCAGGGGAC
>DATMTO010000020.1:0-15857 GCA_035564055.1 Rhodocyclaceae bacterium
GGGGCGTGGCGTTATTTATATACGCCGCAACCGACGATCATGTCGCCCACGCGGCGGATATAGGAAGTCTTGCTTTCGACCTCCTTGGTCTCCGGGTTGAGGAACATGTAGTCCTGCCAGCCGGTGCCGTCCTTCTTGGCAATTTCAATGCGCTCCTGGATGAAGTGCTTGCCATGGGCATCCGTTGCCGAATGCATGTTCTTGCCGATCAGGCTGGGATTGCCGCCGTGGGCAAGGACGGTACCGTCCAGACCGTAGACGAAGATGTAGAGATCACGGATGACATATTCGCCATGTGGATCGTTGATCTTGCCGAAGCCGGTTTGGCGGCCGCTCGCTTCGAGCATGCTTGAAGCCTTGTCCACCAGTGCCTTGGCATCGTTGGCGGTGCCGCCGGAGAAGGCGCTGATGGCTTGCTTGAGCGCAGCGGCAGTACGATCCAGATGATTGGCCTCGGCCGAAATCTGTTCCAGGCTGGCGCTGTTTTCCTGCGTCATGACCGAAATGCGCTCGACGTTATTGGCAATGTCGGTGCTGGCCACGCTCTGCTCGCTGACCGCATTGGCGATCTCGTGCACCATGTGTACCGCTTCCTGCGCACCCTGGTTGATGTCATCCAGGGCCGTGCCCGCCTTTTGCGCCAAGGCCACGCCTTGCTGGACCTGATCGACGCCGGCGCTCATGCTCTCAACGGCCGAGTGCATATTGTTCTGGATGGTCGAGATCATGTTGCTGATCTCGTTGGTGGCACCCGAGGTGCGCTCGGCCAGCTTGCGCACTTCGTCGGCGACGACGGCGAAGCCGCGGCCCTGTTCACCGGCGCGCGCGGCCTCGATAGCGGCGTTCAAGGCCAGCAGATTGGTCTGGTCGGCGATGTCCTTGATGACCTGAACAATGGTGCTGATTTCCTGGGTGCGACGTCCGAGCTCGTTGACCTGTGCCGACGACACCTTGAACGACTCGGCAATACGCGTCATTTCGGAGGAGGCTTCACGCACGACGTTGGAGCCCTCATCCGACAGTTGCGAGGCCTTGCGCGAGACGGATTCGGTATCGGCAGCCTGATTGGCGACGAGATTGATGCTGGTCGTAACCTGTTCGACGGCCGCAGCTACGCTGGCGGCGGCATCGCTCTGTTTTTGTGAGCTTTCGGCGATCTGGCTGGTTTGGGCCGACAGTTTTGCCACTGCGTCGGAAACCGAGTTGGCCTGCCCGGACACATCGGCAATCATGCGCTTGATGGCTTTGGCCATCCCGTTGAAGGCCGTAGCGGTGGCGCCGAATTCGTCCTTGGTCTGAAGCTGTGCGCGGGCAGAAAGATCACCCTTGGCGAAGCGGGCGATGGCCGTGCCAAGGATCTTGGTGCTGTTGACCAGGGACAGATAAAAGCTGATGAAAAGATAAGCGCCGGTAGCGGCGATGACCATGCAGCCCCAGAGGGTGTAGAGCGCCCACTCAGGCAGGCTGATCTGCCCCATCAGATCGACGTAAGCGATGGAAGCCAGTGCGGCGAACGGGAAGCCCAACAGAACAGTCAGGAACAGAAATTTCTGGCCCAGACTCAGGGAGTCCAGAAACTGACGTGCAGGCTTGAACAAGACTTCCATGTAGCTCTCCATCCTCTGTGGTACGCCGGCGATTATTGATGATCGAGTTTCGCGGCGATTCTTGAATTGTGGACTTCGGCAGACCTTGAGGTCTGCCGATTAGATGCGCTTATTGAAGCGTTTTTTTCATTTTAACGACATGCGCGCTAAATTGTCGATATATATGAGAAACGGGAATTTTGTCCAGGATTCCCGGGATTTTTCTTATACAGAAACCGTATCGGCCAATTCGCGGAATTCTGAAATTTGGTCGAAGTTCATGTAGCGGTAAATATCGCCTGCCTTCTCGTTCACGATATTGACCTGGGTCAGATATTCCTCCTTGGTCGGGATGCGGCCGAGCAGGGCGCAGACTGCCGCCAGTTCAGCCGAAGCCAGATACACGCGCGTGTCGATGCCGAGACGGTTGGGGAAGTTGCGCGTCGAGGTCGACACCGCTGTGCTGCCCTTCTTGATCTGCGCCTGGTTGCCCATGCACAGCGAGCAGCCCGGCATTTCCATGCGCGCGCCCGACTTGCCGAGGACCGAGTAGTAGCCTTCCTCGTTGAGGATCATGGCGTCCATCTTGGTCGGCGGCGCGATCCACAGGCGCGTCGGAATGTCGCTCTTGCCGTCCAGCACCTTGCCGGCGGCGCGGAAGTGGCCGATGTTGGTCATGCACGAACCGATGAAGACTTCGTCGATCTTGTCGCCGGTGACGTCGGACAGGCTCTTGATGTCGTCCGGATCGTTGGGGCAGGCGAGTAGCGGCTCGTGGATTTCCGCGAGGTCGATCTCGATCACGGCGGCGTACTCGGCGTCCTTGTCGGCCTGCAGCAGATCCGGCTTGGCGATCCAGGCTTGCATGGCCTGAATACGGCGGGTCAGAGTGCGCTTGTCTTCGTAACCTTCGGCAATCATCCACTTCATCAGCGTGATGTTCGAGTTCAGATACTCGATGATCGGCTCCTTGTCGAGCTTGACCGTGCAACCGGCGGCCGAGCGTTCGGCCGAGGCGTCGGAGAACTCGAAGGCCTGTTCGATCTTGAGCTTGGGCAAGCCCTCGATTTCGAGAATGCGGCCGGAGAAGATGTTTTTCTTGCCCTTCTTCTCGACCGTCAGCAGGCCCTGCTTGATGGCGTAGTAGGGAATTGCATTGACCAGATCGCGCAGGGTCACGCCCGGCTGCATTTCGCCCTTGAAGCGAACCAGCACGGACTCGGGCATGTCCAGCGGCATCACGCCGGTGGCCGCGGCAAAGGCAACCAGGCCGGAGCCGGCTGGGAAGGAAATGCCGATCGGAAAGCGCGTATGCGAGTCGCCGCCGGTGCCGACGGTATCGGGCAGCAGGAAGCGGTTGAGCCAGGAGTGGATGATGCCGTCGCCGGGACGCAGCGAGATGCCGCCACGCGCGGTCATGAAGCTGGGCAGGGTGCGGTGGGTCTTGATGTCGACGAGCTTGGGATACGCAGCGGTATGGCAGAAGGACTGCATCACCAGATCGGCCGAGAAGCCGAGGCAAGCGAGGTCTTTCAGCTCGTCGCGCGTCATCGGGCCAGTGGTGTCCTGGGAGCCGACCGACGCCATGCGCGGTTCGCAATAGGTGCCCGGGCGGATGCCCTGGCCTTCCGGCAGGCCGCAGGCGCGACCGACCATCTTCTGCGCCAGGGTGAAGCCCTTGCCCGTATCCACCGGCGCCTTGGGCAGGCGGAACAGGGTCGAAGTGGGCAGGCCGAGGAATTCGCGCGCCTTGGTGGTGAGGCCGCGGCCGATAATGAGGTTGATGCGGCCGCCGGCGCGCACTTCGTCAAGCAGCACTTCGGATTTGTAATCGAAGGTGGAGACGATCTGGCCGTTTTTCTCGACCTTGCGGGCCAGCGGATAGATGTCGATCACGTCGCCCATGTTGAGATTGGCGACATCGCATTCGATCGGCAGGGCGCCGGCGTCTTCCTGCGTGTTGAAGAAGATCGGTGCGATCTTGCCGCCCAGGCAGAAGCCGCCGTAACGCTTGTTCGGCACGAAGGGAATGTCGTCACCGGTCCACCACAGCACGGAATTGGTGGCCGACTTGCGCGATGAGCCCGTGCCAACGACGTCACCAACGTAGGCGATCGGATGGCCCTTTTGCTTGAGCTCGCTTAGAAACTTGATCGGACCGACTTCACCCGGCTTGTCCGGGGTGATGCCGTCGCGCGGGTTCTTGAGCATGGCCAGCGCGTGCAGCGGAATGTCGGGGCGGCTCCAGGCGTCGGGTGCTGGCGACAGGTCGTCGGTATTGGTTTCGCCGCTGACCTTGAATACGGTCACGGTGATCTTCTCGGCCAGATCCGGCTTGCTGGTAAACCACTCGGCATCGGCCCATGACTGCATCACCGCCTTGGCGTTGGGGCTGCCGCGCTTGGCCAATTCCGCGACGTCGTGAAAGTAGTCGAACATCAGCAGGGTGTGCTTGAGTGCGTGGGCGGCAACATTGCCGACCTCGGCATCGTCGAGCAGGTCGATCAGGGGCTTGACGTTGTAGCCGCCGAGCATGGTGCCGAGTAGCTCGGTGGCCTTGGCGCGCGAGATCAGGGCGTTCTTTTCCTCGCCCTTGGCGACGGCGGCGAGGAACTTGGCCTTGAGCTCGGCAGCGTCGTCGACGCCGGCCGGTACGCGGTGGGTGATGAGGTCGACCAGCTCCTGGCCGTCATTGCCAGCCGGGCTCTTGAGTAGCTCGATCAGCGCGGCAGTCTGCTGCTTGGACAGCGGCAGGGGCGGAATACCGAGCGCGGCGCGTTCGGCGACATGTTGGCGGTAGGCTTCGAGCATGATGAACTCCTGGGGTGATTCGAATTTTATTTATTGAAAAAGCGCTGGCGGGACGACTCGGGCAGGTCGACGCCAGTGGCGTTGGCGCGCTGCAGCAGTTCCCAGTAGTAACGGAACGAGGCGCGGTCATGCAGCTTGCCGGCGTGCTGGATAGGACCCCAGTCAGCGTCCTGGGCGGCGCAGATGATTTCGCCAGCCATCTCGACTTCGGAATAGTCGGGCTGCATCGCCTCGACGATGGCCTGGATCTGATTGGGGTGAATGCTCCACATGCGCAGATAGCCGAATTCGCGGCGCGCGCGTTCGGCATCGTCGCCGACGATTTGCATCTCCCGGATTTCGGTGGTCACATTGTGCGATGGCACCACATTGTTGGCTAGCGCAGCGGCCGAGATTTCGGTCTTGGCGCGCACCATCAGCGGATGCGTGAACTGGCCCGGCGACACCATGGCATTGCCGGGCACCGCGCCGTGGTGACTGCTGACGAAATCCATGATGCCGAAGTCGATGGTCTCGACGTGGGGCAGGGCGGCAATCTCCCAGGCGTCGCGTAAGGCGCCATGGGTTTCGATGAGTACATGCACCGGGATTTCGCGCGTTACGCCGTAGCGGGCGCGAGTGGCATTGATGACGTCGATCTGGGTGTGCACGTCGGCGGCGCGCTCGGCCTTGGGCAGTACGATGTAGGCGATGCGCTCGCCGGCGCGGCTGATCAGGATGTCGAGATCCTGGCGCCAGTGCGGATGGGTCAGATCGTGAATGCGCACGCCGACGCGGTTGAAGCGGTTGGCGTCGGAGTTGATGAAGCCGGCCACCATTTCAGCATGCTGTTGCTCTTGCCCTGTGGCGGCGCCGTCCTCGCAGTCGCAGGTCAGGTCGAAGATCGGCCCGGCCGGCGTGCTCATCTCCGACTGGAGGGTGAGCGCCTTGCTGATCAGCTTGCTGCTGCCCGCATAGTGTTCGCAGGCGGGTATGACGGGAAAGCGCTTGCTGCCCTCGCTGTAGAGGACTTCGTCGGGATGCGGTTTGCTCATTGATTCGATTGCGTTCAGCCCAGCAGATGCTTGATGCTGTTGCGTTCCTCCTGTAATTCGCGGGCTTCGATGTCCAGCTTGTCGCGGCTGTAGGCGTCGATCTCAAGCCCCGGGACGATTTTCCATTGACCGTTCTCGGTGGTGACTGGCATGCCATAAATGAGTCCGGCCGGAATGCCGTAGGAACCGTCGGAACAGACGCCCATGGTGATCCAGCGCCCCTTGCTGCCGAGCAGCCAGTCCTGAATGTGAAAGATGGCTGCATTGGCAGCCGAGGCGGCCGAAGACAAGCCGCGCGCTTCTATGACAGCGGCGCCACGTTTGCCGATGGCGGGGATGTAGGTGTCGTGATACCAGTCTTCGTTGATCATCTTGATGACGGGCTGGCCGTCTGCCGTGGCGTAGCGCAGGTCTGCATACATCGTCGGCGAATGGTTACCCCACACGAATACGCGGTCGATCGAGCTGACCGGCTTGCCCAGATGCAACGCCAATTGCGCCAAGGCGCGATTATGGTCCAGACGCAGCATGGCCGTAAAGTTTTCCCGCGGCAGATCCGGGGCAGAATTCATGGCGATCAGCGCATTGGTGTTGGCCGGGTTGCCCACCACCAGCACCTTGACGTTGCGCGAGGCGACGGCGTTGAGTGCCTTGCCCTGGACGGTGAAGATGGCCCCGTTGGCCTCCAGCAGGTCCTTGCGCTCCATGCCCTTGCTGCGTGGCTTGGCACCCACGAGGATGGCAATATCGGCGTCCTTGAAGGCGATCATCGGATCGTCGGTCTGGACGATGCCGGCCAGCAGGGGGAAAGCGCCATCCTCCAGTTCCATGACCACGCCGCCAAGCGCGGGCAGTGAAGGGGTGGCCTCAAGCAGTTGCAGGATGACCGGTTGGTCCGGCCCCAACATGTCGCCGCTGGCGACTCTAAACAGAAGTGCATAACCGATCTGACCTGCTGCACCGGTAACGGCAACGCGAATCGGAGCTTTGCTCATGCTGTGCCTCCTGCGAAGTGGTTGTGTGGGCTGCCCGGTATTCTAGGCTGAGCGTATGACGGACGCTTGAAACCATTGTAGAAGATAAACGCTTCTCCGTGGATAAATATCTTATGTCTTATATAAGACATTAGCTTATGGACGGGGCATTGTTTTTGTGTTTTACTCAAGTCATGACCGGTTCCCCAACCTTCAGCCCGCTATATCGCCAGATCAAAGCCCTGCTGGTGCAGGCGCTTGATGCGGGCGAATGGCGGCCGGGCACAGCGATTCCCAGCGAGGCTGAACTAGCGATCCGCTACAGCGTGAGCCAGGGCACCGTCCGCAAGGCTATCGACGAACTGGCTGCCGACAAGATGCTGATCCGGCGCCAGGGTAAGGGCACTTTCGTTGCAACGCACAATGACCCGCGGGAATATTTTCGTTTCCTGCGTCTGGTCCCGAACAATGGCGAGGTGGTGCCGGCCAGAAGCGTACCGCTCGAATGCTGGCATGCGAAGGCCGGGCCGGAGCCGGCGCGCATGCTGGACTTGCCGCACGGCGCGCCGCTGATCGTGGTGCGGCGCGTACTCCAGTTCCACGGCCGCAATGTCGTCGGCGATGAAATCTATCTGCCGGAAGAGCAGTTCCGCGGCCTCGACATGGACATGTTGAAGGCGCACGACGGTTCGCTCTACAGCCTATTCGAGGCACGCTTCGGCGTACACATGATCCGCGCCCAGGAGCGCGTGCGTGCCGTGGTGGCCGATCGCGAGGGCGCCAAGTTGCTGGATGTGGATGAGGGGAGCCCCTTGCTGTCGGTGGAGCGCATCAGTTACACCTACGGCGATCGGCCCATGGAGTGGCGACGCGGGCTGTACTCGACCGCCGATCATTACTATCTGAACGAGTTGAATTGAATGAGGGCGCGCCAGGTGCATGAGCTTGTCGTCGCCCCCTGCGGGCCGAGCAAATTTGCGTCATATAATGACCGAAATATTGTGCGGTGCAGCAGCGCCTTGGGCCTGTTGCACGTTTGCATGCCAAGGGAGGGAGAGCATGGCCGTATCGCGTAGCAACCCGCCAGTCCGTCGGTCCCGACCCAAGTTTCTCGACCTGACGGCCATTCGCTTGCCACTGGCCGGTTTTGTCTCGATCCTGCATCGCGTCAGCGGTTCCCTGTTGTTTCTTGCCTTGCCCGCGCTGATCGGCATGTTTGCGCTGTCGCTGGAGTCGCCGGCCGGCTTCGAGCGCGCCGGACAACTGATCCGCCAGCCCATGATCGGCATTCCGCTGTTCGGTCTGGCTTGGGCCTATCTCCATCATTTCTGCGCCGGCATCCGTTTCCTGCTGCTCGACATGCACATTGGGCTGGACAAGGAAGGTGCGCGTAAGTCTGCTGTGGCCGTGCTCGTCGTCAGTCTTCTGCTGACTGCGCTGCTGGCGCTCAAACTGCTGGGAGTCTTCTGAATGCGTACCACGACCGGTGCCCACTATGGTTTACGCGACTGGATCTTTCAGCGCATCACGGCCGTGGTCATGGCCGTCTACACCGTTATTGTGGTCGGTGCGCTGTTTTTCGGCATTCACGACACGGCCGCGCGCTGGCACGCCTTCTTTGCTTTCGGGCCGATCAAGTTCCTGACCTTCCTGTTCGCGATGTGTCTTTGCTACCACGCCTGGATCGGCATCCGCGACATCTGGATGGACTACGTCAAGCCGGTCTGGGTGCGGCTGACCCTGCATTCCCTGACCTTGCTGGCGCTGCTCGGCTACGCCGGCTGGTGCCTTGAAATTCTCTGGAGACTTTGAGCATGTCGGCATCCATCTCGGTGCGCAAGTTCGACGCGGTGATCGTCGGTGCCGGCGGCGCGGGTTTGCGCGCAGCCATCCAGCTGTCTGAGGCCGGGTTGCGGACGGCGGTGCTGTCCAAGGTTTTTCCGACGCGTTCGCATACGGTGGCGGCGCAAGGCGGCGTCGCTGCTTCGCTCGGCAATTCCGAGGAGGACCACTGGCACTGGCACATGTACGACACGGTCAAGGGCTCGGACTGGCTCGGCGATCAGGATGCAATCGAGTTCATGTGTCGCAAGGCCAACGAGGTCGTGATCGAACTCGAACACTATGGAATGCCCTTCGACCGCCTCGACAACGGACGCATCTATCAACGCCCCTTCGGCGGCCACATGTCGAACTTCGGCGAAAAGCCGGTGGCGCGTTCCTGTGCGGCAGCTGACCGCACCGGCCATGCCATGCTGCATGCGCTCTACCAGCGCAATCTCAAGGTCAATACGCACTTCTTCACCGAGTGGATGGCGCTCGATCTGATCCGCGATGCGGACGGCGACGTACTCGGCGTGACTGCACTGGAAATGGAGACCGGCGAAGTCGTCGCCTTCCATGCGCGCGCCACCATCTTCGCCACCGGCGGCGCCGGCCGCATCTACCATTCGTCGACCAACGCCTTCATTAATACCGGCGACGGTCTGGGCATGGCGGCGCGCGCCGGCATTCCTCTCGAGGATATGGAGTTTTGGCAGTTTCACCCGACCGGCGTGGCCGGCGCCGGCGTGCTGATCACCGAAGGCGTTCGCGGCGAAGGCGGCATTCTGCGCAATGCGCAGGGCGAACGCTTCATGGAACGCTACGCGCCCAACGCCAAGGATCTGGCCTCGCGCGACGTGGTCTCGCGCGCCATGGTCACTGAGATCAATGAAGGGCGCGGCTGCGGGCCGAACAAGGACTTTGTCCTGCTCGACATTACGCACCTCAAGCCTGAAACCATCATGAAGCGCCTGCCGGGCATCCGCGAGATTTCAATCCGCTTTGCCGGTGTTGATCCCATCCGTGCGCCGATTCCGGTGGTGCCGACCTGTCACTTCCAGATGGGCGGCATTCCGATCAACTATCGCGGTCAGGTCGTCGCGCCACGCGGCGGCAATCCGGACGCCGTGGTGAACGGCTTCTATGCCGCGGGCGAGTGCTCATGTTCCTCCGTGCACGGCGCCAACCGTCTCGGCACAAACTCGCTGCTGGAGCTGCTGGTGTTCGGCAAGTCGGCCGGCGAAACTGCGATCAACGACTTGCGCATGGGCCGCCGCGAGCATAAGCCGCTACCCAAGGAGGCGCTCGACAAGACCCTGGCGCGCCTGGATCGCCTCGAAAACCAGAAGGACGGCACCGATGTGCACGAAACGCGTCTGGCCCTGCAACGCGTCATGCAGAA
Source organism: Rhodocyclaceae bacterium (assembly GCA_035564055.1). Taxonomy (GTDB): domain Bacteria; phylum Pseudomonadota; class Gammaproteobacteria; order Burkholderiales; family Rhodocyclaceae. The sequence continues at coordinate 9,632 of DATMTO010000020.1, forward strand.
ACATGCCGGCGTGTTCCGCTTCAAGGACCTGCTCGAAGAGGGCGTGCACGAGATCATGGCTGTTGCCGAGCAGGTCAAGCGCACCCAGATCAAGGACAAGTCACGCGTCTTCAACACCGCGCGCATCGAGGCGCTGGAGCTCGACAATCTGATTGAAGTGGCCAAGGCCACCATGGTCGGCGCGGCGGCGCGCAAGGAATCGCGCGGTTCTCACGTACGCGACGACGCGCCGGACACGCCGGAACATCCGGACGGCCGCGACGACGTGAACTGGCTCAAGCACACGCTCTGGTATTCGGAGGGTAATCGTCTCGACTACAAGCCGGTGCACATGGATCCGCTGACGGTGGATTCGATCCCGCCGAAGAAGCGTTCTTATTAAACGGAGTGATCAGAAATGGCTGCTCGTACCGTTCAATTCCGCATCTACCGCTACGATCCCGACAAGGATGCCAAGCCGTGGATGCAGGACATTTCGCTTGAGCTGGAAGAGACCGATCACAAGCTGCTCGACGCCATCGTCAAGCTGAAGGCCAAGGACGACAGCATCGCCTTTCGCCGCTCCTGCCGCGAAGGCGTGTGCGGTTCGGATGCGATGAACATCAACGGCAAGAACGGCCTCGCCTGCCTCACCGATATCGAGAGCCTCAAGCAGCCGATCGTGCTGCGGCCGCTGCCGGGCCTGCCGGTGATTCGCGACCTGATCGTGGACATGACGCAGTTTTTTGCCCAATACCACTCGATCAAGCCCTATCTGGTCAACCACGATCCGCTGCCCGAGCGCGAGCGTCTGCAGTCGCCGGAGGATCGCGACGAGCTCGACGGTCTCTACGAGTGCATCCTGTGTGCCTGTTGTTCGACCGCCTGTCCGTCGTTCTGGTGGAACCCGGACAAGTTCGTCGGCCCGGCCGGCCTGCTCGCAGCCTATCGCTTCATCGCCGACACGCGCGACCAGGCCACCAATGAACGCCTCGACAATCTGGAGGACCCGTATCGCCTGTTCCGCTGCCACACCATCATGAACTGCGTGGACGTGTGCCCCAAAGGGCTGAATCCGACCAAGGCGATCGGCAAGATCAAGGACATGATGATGCGTCGGGCAGTGTGATGAACATGACCGAGCAGGAGCGGATTCGCGACGACAAGCTGCGCTGGCATTGCCGCCGCGCGCTGCTGGAGCTGGATATCGTGCTGTCGCGCCTCTGGGCGGAGCAGGGCGACAAGCCCTTGACTGAGAGCGAGGCACGCAGCATGGAGCGACTGTTGGCGTTGGAAGATCATCCCTTGTGGGATCTGGTCAGCGGCCGTAGTGAGGTTGAAGGAATGAGTGAGAGCGATACGCGGTTTCTGGCACGTCTGCGCATGCTGTAAGCGGCATGCAGTAGCCGGTCAGGAGCGGCTGCATGGGCCTGTTAGAATCGAACGTTTCGCCCCAGTGCCGATGTCGGGCCTGGAACAAGAATTGAATTGGACGGAAAGGAAGCAAACATGACGAGCAACCGTAACGCGACGCTGACCCTGGACGGGAATACCTACGAATTCCCGGTTATGACCGGGACGCATGGCAACGATGTCATCGACATCCGCGCGCTCGGCGGCAAGGCCGGCGTGTACACCTACGACTCGGGCTTTCTGTCCACCGCCAGCTGTCAGTCGAACATTACCTTCATCGACGGCGACAAGGGCGAGCTGCTCTACCGCGGCTATCCGATCGAACAGTTGGCCGAGAAGTGCAACTTCCTCGAGGTGGCCTACCTGCTCAAGAACGGCGAGCTGCCGAACGGTGAACAGAAGGTCAAGTTCGAGAACACCATCAAGTCGCACACCATGGTGCATGACCAGTTGACGCGCTTCTACAATGGCTTCCGCCGCGACGCCCACCCGATGGCCGTCATGGTCGGCGTGGTCGGCGCCTTGTCGGCCTTTTATCACGAAGCCAACGACAACGCCGACGCCGAGAGCCGCAATATCAATTTCAATCGCATCGTCGCCAAGATGCCGACCATCGTGGCCATGGCCTACAAGTACACGATGGGCCAGCCCTTCATGTATCCGCGCAACGATCTGGACTACACCGCCAACTTCATGCACATGATGTTCGGCACGCCGTGCGAGACCTACAAGCCGAATCCGGTGCTGGTGCATGCGCTCGACACCATCTTCACCCTGCACGCCGATCACGAGCAGAACGCCTCGACCTCGACCGTGCGCCTGGCCGGCTCGTCCGGCGCCAATCCCTTCGCCTGCATCTCGGCCGGCATCGCCTGCCTGTGGGGTCCGGCGCACGGTGGCGCCAACGAGGCTTGTCTCACCATGCTGGAGCAGATCGGCGACGTCTCGCGCGTCGGCGAGTACATCAAACGCGCCAAGGACAAGGACGATCCCTTCCGCCTGATGGGCTTCGGTCATCGCGTCTACAAGAACTTCGACCCGCGCGCCAAGTTGATGCGCAAGGTCTGCGCCGATGTCCTGAGCGAGCTGGGCCTGCACAACGACCCGCTGTTCAAGCTGGCCATGGAGCTGGAGCGCATTGCGCTGGAAGACGACTACTTCGTCGAGCGCAAGCTTTATCCCAACGTCGATTTCTACTCGGGCATCGTGCAGCGCGCGTTGGGCATCCCGACCGCGATGTTCACCTGCATCTTCTCGCTGGCACGCACCGTCGGCTGGATGACGCAGTGGGAGGAAATGCTCACCGATCCGGAATACAAGATCGGCCGTCCGCGCCAGTTGTACATCGGCCCGGCCCGTCGTGATGTGCCGAAGCGGTAAGTGAAAGCAAGGGGCGAGCGATCGCCCCTTGTCGCTTCGTCGGTCAGCTTCGGAAGGGCCGGCGGATAGTGCAAGTGCAGTAGTTGTAGTGCGGTTTGCGGAAATGAGGTGATGCCATGTTGCAGATGCTTTCCAATTCCTATCTCTTCGGGGCCAACGCGCCTTTCATCGAAGAGCTCTACGAGGCCTACCTGGTCAATCCTGCTGCGGTCGATCCGGCCTGGCGCGACTACTTCGACAAGCTCGCCAGCCTGCCTGGTGCCGGCAGCTACACCGGTCCCGATGTGCCGCACGCGCCCATCGTTGCTTCCTTCGCGCAGCGGGCGAAAGAGGGCGAGCTGCACAGCCAGCAGCGCCCGGCCGTAGCCGAGGATGGCAAGCAGCACGGTGTGTTCCGCCTGGTTTCGGCCTATCGTTTCCTCGGCAACCGCTGGGCCCAGATTGATCCGCTCAAGCGCGCCGAGCGGCCCAACATTGCTGAGCTGGAGCCGTCCTTCTACGGTTTTACCGAGGCCGACCTCAGCCACAATTTCAGCGCCGGCTCCTTCGCCGGCGTCGGCGAAAACGCGCCTTTGCGTGAAATCATAGACGGCCTGCGCCAGACTTATTGCGGCAGCATCGGCCTTGAGTTCATGTACATCTCCGAGGTCGCGCAGAAGCGCTGGCTGATGGCCAAGTTCGAGCCGATTCGCTCGACGCCGGCCTACCCGCCGGAACGCAAGCGCCACTTCCTTGAACGCCTGACTGCCGCCGAGACGCTGGAACGTTATCTGCACACCAAGTACGTCGGCCAGAAGCGTTTCTCGCTGGAAGGCGGCGAGTCCACCATTCTCGCGCTCGACGAGCTGATCCAGACCGCTGGCCGCCTCGGCGTACAGGAAATCGTGGTCGGCATGGCCCACCGTGGTCGCCTCAATGTACTGGTGAACACGCTCGGCAAATCGCCGAAGGACTTGTTCTCCGAATTCGAAGGCAAGCATGCGGAAGAGCTGACCTCGGGCGACGTCAAGTATCACAACGGTTTCTCGTCCAACATCTCGACCGAAGGCGGGCCGGTGCATCTGTCGCTGGCCTTCAATCCCTCGCACCTCGAAATCGTCAATCCCGTCGTCGAGGGTTCGGTCTACGCCCGCCAGCGTCGCCGCGGCGACAAGAGCGGCGAGGGCGTGCTGCCGGTGATCCTGCACGGCGACGCCGCCGTGGCGGGGCAAGGTGTAAACCAGGAGACCTTGAACTTCTCCAAGACGCGCGGCTACGGCACCGGCGGTACGGTGCACATCATCGTGAACAATCAGATCGGCTTCACCACCTCCGATCCGCGCGACTACCGTTCTTCGGCTTACTGCACCGATGTCTTCAAGATGATCGAGGCACCGATCTTCCACGTAAACGGCGATGATCCGGAGGCGGTGGCCTACGTTACGCAGGTGGCGATGGAGTTCCGTCAGGAGTTCAAGACCGACGTGGTCATCGATCTCGTCTGCTTCCGCAAGCTCGGCCACAACGAGCAGGACGAGCCCATGGTCACGCAGCCCTTGATGTACAAGAAGATTCAGGCACATCCGGGGACGCGCCAGCTGTACGCCAGCAAGTTGATCGGTCAGGGCGTGTGCGCCGAAGATGAGCCGGATAGCTTCATCAAGGATTACCGAGCCGCGCTTGATCGTGGCGAGCTGCTCTACAACCCGGTACTGACCAACCATCCGGTGACGCTGGCGATCGACTGGACGCCTTTCGTCGGCCAGAAATACACCGACGAATGCAAGACGGCGGTGCCCTTGCCCGAGTTGCAGCGCATGGCGCAGTTGCTGACGACGCTGCCGGAGGGCTTTACGCTCCACCCGCGCGTGCAGAAGGTCATCGACGACCGCCGCCTGATGGGTGACGGCAAACTGCCGCTGGACTGGGGCATGGGCGAGAATCTTGCCTATGCGACCTTGCTGATGCAGGGCTACGGTGTGCGTCTCTCGGGTGAGGATGTCGGTCGCGGCACCTTCTTCCATCGCCATGCCGCGTTGCATGATCAGAACCGCGAGAAGTGGGACATCGGCGCCCATATCCCGCTGCAACACATAGATGCCAAGCAGGCGCCCTTCATCGTCATCGATTCGGTGCTGTCCGAAGAAGCGGTGCTGGCGTTCGAGTACGGTTATTCAACCGCGTCGCCGAACGAACTGACTGTATGGGAGGCTCAGTTCGGTGATTTCGCCAACGGCGCCCAGGTTGTCATCGACCAGTTCATTTCCTCGGGCGAGGCCAAATGGGGCCGGCTGTCGGGGCTTACCCTGATGCTGCCACACGGCTACGAGGGCCAGGGGCCGGAACATTCGTCGGCGCGCATCGAGCGCTACATGAGCTTGTGCGCCGAGATGAACTGGCAGGTGTGTGTCCCTTCGACGCCGGCGCAGATCTTTCATCTGCTGCGTCGTCAGATGCTGAGAAAGCTGAGGAAGCCGCTCATCATCATCACGCCCAAGTCGCTGCTGCGGCACAAGGACGCGGTTTCCAGTCTCGATGATCTGGCCGGCGGCCAGTTCCAGACCGTGATCGCTGAAACCGATACGCTGGACCCGAAGCAGGTCACGCGCATCGTGTTCTGCTCCGGCAAGGTCTACTACGAGCTGCTCGCCCATCGGCGTGAGCAGAAGATCGAGAACACCGCGATCATTCGCATTGAGCAGCTGTATCCCTTCCCCAACGATGCAATCCAGGCCGAACTGAGAAAGTGGCCGCAGGCGACCGAGATTGTCTGGTGCCAGGAAGAGCCACGCAATCAGGGCGCCTGGTACTGGCTGGCATCGCGTTACCACATCGCGCGTACGGTCACGAGCGGGCAGGAGTTGTTCCTGGTGGCACGCCCGGCCTCGGCTTCGCCGGCGGTCGGCTACTACGCCAAGCATCATGCCCAGCAAAAGGCAGTGATCGAGGGGGCCTTCGGCCGTCTCGAAAGAACGGTGTAAGCACAGGCAGGACAAACAGGTTTACGGAGAAAAGACATGCTGATCGAAGTGAAGGTGCCGCAGTTGTCGGAATCGGTGGCCGAGGCCACCCTGGTGAGCTGGCACAAGCAGCCGGGCGAAGCCGTATTGCGCGACGAGAACCTGATTGACATCGAGACCGACAAGGTCGTGCTGGAACTGCCGGCGCCGGGCGATGGCGTGCTGGTCAAGGTATTCAAGGAAAACGGCGCTACCGTCACCTCGGGCGAGGTTATTGCTCACCTCGATACCGAGGCTAAGACAGCCGCTGCGCCCGCTGCAGCGGCCAAGGCAAGCAAGCCGGCCGAAAAGGCGCCCGCGACTGTGCAGCAGGCCGCCGCCGCGCCTGCGGTAATGCCGGCTGCGCGCAAGCTGCTGGCCGAGTCGGGCGTCGATCCGTCCCAGATCGAAGGCAGCGGCCGTGGTGGTCGCATCACCAAGGCCGATGTCGTCAATCTCTCAAAGCCGGCAGCCGC
>DATMTO010000021.1:0-20644 GCA_035564055.1 Rhodocyclaceae bacterium
CGCCTACGCCCGACGCGGCGCGCCGGTCACTGCCGATATCGCGCAGTGGATCGCCGACGATGCCGAGGCCTTCCGCGCCGACCCGGGCAGCGCCGGCATCTTTCTGAAGAACGGCCAGCCCTATGTTGCCGGTGAGCGCCTGGTGCAGCGTGCGCTCGGCGATACGCTGGAGCAGATCGCCAAGTACGGTACGCAACATTTCTATACCGAGACCGGCAAGTCCATCGCTGCCTATCTCCACAGCCGCGGCGGCCTGCTCACGGCCGAGGACTTCCGCGACTACAAGGCACGCTGGGTGGCCCCGATTTCGACCAGTTACCGTGATTGCCAGGTCTTCCAGGTGCCGCCGCCTTCGCAGGGCATCGCCGGCCTGATGATTCTGAACTTCCTCAACGGGGTGGACTTCTCCGACATCGCGCCGGATTCGCCCGAGTACTACCACGCGCTGCTGCAGGCCATCAAATGGGCTTTCCAGAAACGCGACGCTCATCTGGCCGACCCGCTGTTCTCGAACATCCCGGTCGATCGCCTGATCGATCCGGCCCTGGCCGACGCCGAGCGCGACGCCTGGCTGGCCGACGCCACCCTGACGCACGAAAACACGCCGGGCGGCAGCGACACCACCTTCATCAGTATCGCCGACCAATACGGCAATGCGGTGGGCTTGGTGCAAAGCCTCTACTTCGACTTCGGCGCCTGCGTCACCGATCCGGACAGCGGCGTGCTGATGCAGAACCGCGGCAGCTTCTTCTCCCTTGACCCCAAGCATCCCAACGTACTCGCCCCCGGCAAACAGTCGGCGTCGACGCTGATGTCGGGCATGGTTTTGCGCGACGGCGAACCGTTGATGGTGTACGGCACCCAGGGCGGCGAAGTGCAGCCGCAAGCGCAAACCTCGCTGATCACGCGCGTCGTCGATTTCGGCCTCGACGTGCAGCAGGCCATCGACGCGCCGCGTGTGCTCTACGGTCGCTCCTGGGGCGACAGCAGCAACAAGCTGCTGCTCGAATCCAATGCGCCCGATGAAACGTTCGAGGCGCTGCGCGCACTCGGCCATCCGGTCGAGAAAGCAACCTGGCCGCACACGCGCATGGGCACGGCGCAGGCGGTACGCATGCCGGATGCCGAACGACCGTTTTTTGAAGGCGGTGCCGATCCGCGTGGCGAAGGCGTGGCGCTGGGGTTTTAATGAAGTAAACGCGAAGTAAAAGGTCGGGCTCAACAAAAACAACAAGAGCCCATGGGTAACACCAAGGCAAGACCACGGCAGTACCAAACCAGAGGAAATCATGAAACTCGATCTGCTCATACGTAACACCCGTATCGACGACGAGCAGGGCATCGTCGATATCGGCATCAAGGACGGACGCATCGTCGCCATCGAGGCGGGACTGGAGGCTCAGGCCGCCGAGACCATCGATGTCGGCGAACGCGTTGCCATTCCCGGCTTCATCGAATCGCACCTGCATATCGACAAGGCGCTGCTGCATCGTCGCCTGCCGGCACGCTTCGGTACGCTCGACGAAGCCATCCGCGTCACCGGCATCCTCAAGAGCAAGCAGGAGCGCAATGACGTACTCGACCGTTCGCGCCGCGTGCTCGACATGGCGGTCGCCAACGGTACCGTCGCCGTGCGCGCCCACCCGGATGTCGATCTGATTCAGGGCCTGATCGGCGTGGATACGCTGCTGCAGCTACGCGAGGAATACAAGCATCTGCTCGATATTCAGATCGTCGCTTTTCCGCAGGAAGGCATTCTCAAGTCCGAAGGCACGTACAAGCTGATGGAAGAGGCGATGAACATGGGCGCCGATGTGGTCGGCGGCTGCCCCTACAACGAGCTCTCGTGGGACGACACCAAGCGTCACATCGACATGGTCTTCGACATGGCGAAGCAATATGACGCCGATGTCGACATGCACGCCGACTTCTCCGACGACATCGGCAACCAGCGCTTCATGTCGGCTGCCTATATCGCCAGGAAGGCCATTGAAACCGGCTGGCAGAGCCGCGTATCGCTGGGCCACGTTACCAGCCTCGGCAGCCTCGAAGCCGCTGATCTCGATCCCATCATCGAGCTGCTCAAGCAGGCCGACGTCAGCATCGTCACGTTGCCGGCCACTGACCTCTACCTTGGCGGCCGTAACGACACGAGCAAGCCGCGCCGCGGCCTGACGCCGGTGCGCGCCCTGCACAACGCGGGCGTGAACGTGGCCTACTCGTCCAACAATATCCGCAACGCCTTCACACCGTTCGGCAAGGCCGACATGCTGCTGATCGGCAACATGCTCGCCCACGTCGCGCAGTTCGGTACCCCCGAGCATCAGCAGGCCATCCTCGCCATGGGCACCCACAACGCTGCCCGCGCCATCGGCATGGGCGACGACTACGGAATCGCCATCGGCAAGCGCGCCGATGTGGTGATTCTCGACACCTATCTGGTCGCCGACGCCTTGCTCGACGTCCCGGCGCGCTCGTGGGTGATCAAGAACGGCAAGGTCACTGTCGTCACGCATCACACCTGCGAGATACACAGACACCATGGTGGCAGCCATGGCCAATGCGGCGCCGAATGCGCGCACGCCCACTAATCGAGTTCAATCAGAGGAGAGCATCATGAAAAAACCACCCGCAGAAGTCGTCGCCTCGTTGCTGGCCATCACGACCATCCTGATCCACCTGCATCCCTACAATTTCCCGCCCTGGGCAATCTTCGTCAGCTGGGCCGGCACCTTCGCCATGGGCGGGCCGAGCAAGGAAAACCTGAAACGCATCTGGCCGGTGCTGCCGCTTGGCGCTTTCGTCGGCTTCCTGGTGGTGCTCGGTTTCAAGAAGGTCGGCACCATGTACACCGGCACCGAGCTGATCCTGGCGCAGATGGTCGTGCTGTTCTGCCTCAACGGCGGCATGATGTCGATCGCCCGCTTTGTGCCGATGTTCAGCTTCATCCCCGGCATGTTCTTCGGTTTCGCCTCCTTCTTCGCCACCATGTTCGGCGGCTTCGGACCGGAGCCGGGCAATCCCTACATGGCCCTGGCCGCCGTCGTCGCCATGAACGCGCTCGGTCCGCTGTATGCGCTGATCACCGCGCGTTGCTCGGCCCCGCATGGCGCGCATCACTGAGTTCCTGCTGTACCCCGTGTAGCACCTTCCTGCCCGGCGCGTCCGGGCAGGTTTCTTTTAAAGAAGGAAAAGCATGTCGTATCACGAGTCACGCCTGCGCGAAGCCGTCCGCCTGGCGCAGCACAATCGCCGCAGCGGCGGCCGCCCATTCGGCGCCGTCCTCGCTTTCGGCGACAGCATCATCGCTACCGGCGTCAATGAAATCATGAGCACGCACGACGTCAGCGCGCATGCAGAAATGGGCGCCCTGCGCGAGGCCTGCAAGCTGCTGCAGCGCCCCAATCTTGCTGGCGGCATCATGTACGCCAGCGGCCAGCCCTGTCCCATGTGTCTCGCCGCCATGGTGCTGGCCGGGATCAAGGAGGTGTATTACGCCTTCGGCAACGAGGACGCCGCGCCCTACGGGTTCGCCAGCACTCAGGTCTACGAAGCCCTGCACCTGCAGCTGCCGGTGGCCTTGCCGCTGAAACGACTTCTGCTCGATGACGTCAGCGCGGCGCAGCTCTACGGTGCCTTGGCCTGACGCTTACGCTTCCTCCCGCGCGGCGCGATAATGCGGCCTGGTGCAGAACCGTATGCGGGGATAAGCGTGAGCGAGCAAATCACAGTGAGCATTCAGACGTCAGCCCGGGCCATGGAGAACATCACGCGCCGGGTGACGGACTTTATCGCGACCTCGGAAAAGAGCGCCGGTGTGGTGCATGTCTTCGTGCAGCACACCAGTTGTTCGCTGATCATCACCGAGAACGCCGATCCCGATGTGCGCCGCGATCTGGAAACGCTGGCGCAGCGCTGGGCGCCGGATGGTGATCGCGCCTATCGCCACGATACCGAGGGCGACGACGATATGGCGGCGCATGCGCGCAGCGTGCTGACGTCGACTTCGGTCACGGTGCCGTTTGCGCAGGGACGTCTGCTACTGGGCACCTGGCAGGGCATCTATCTGTGGGAGCACCGTGCGCAGCGGCATACGCGCACAGCGGTCATGACCATCCTGTAGGCCGCTTCAGAAACTCTCGTCTTCGCGCAGATAGCGCCACTGACCGAGCGGCAAATCGCCGAGCTTGACGTTGCCGATGCGCACGCGCTTCAGGCCGACGACCTTGAGACCGACCAGTTCGCACATGCGACGAATCTGGCGCTTGCGGCCCTCCTTCAATACGAAGTGCAGCTGGTCGTCGTTGATCCAGTTCACCTTGGCGGGACGCAACTGAACGCCGTCAAGGCTGAGGCCATGGTTCAGCAGGCGGATCCCTTCGGTCGAAAGCTCCCCCTCGACGCGAACCAGATATTCCTTTTCCACATCCGAATCGTCGCCAATCAGCTTGCGCGCGATCACACCGTCCTGCGTCAGCACCAGCAAGCCGGTCGAGTCGATATCGAGACGGCCTGCGGGCGCCAGTCCGCGCAGGTTGGACGGATGAAAGACCTGCGCGCCGGATTTGCGCTGTTGTGTTTCCGCCTTGATCAGGGTGGCCGCGGGCTTGTGGCCGTCCTCGGCCTGGCCGGAAACAAAGCCGATCGGCTTGTGCAGAATGATGGTGACGCGCGCCGCCTGCTGTGCCTTGGCCAGCGGATCGAGCGTGATCTTGGCATCGGGATCGACCTTGGTGCCCAGCTCGGAAATGCGATCGCCATTGACGAAAACGAGGCCTCGCTCGATATAGCTGTCGGCTTCGCGGCGAGAGCACAAGCCCTGTTCAGCCATGAGCTTGGAGACGCGAACCTTCCCATCGCCTTCGGGAACCGGCGTCGTGCCGGGAATCTGGCGTTGCGGGCGGGCGCGGTCATAGCGCCCCTGATTGCGCGCCGCCGAGTGTCCAGCCGGCTTCGGCGCTGGCTTTTCCGGGCGCGGTGCAATGCGCAGCGTGGGCTTCTTTTCTTCAGTCATTCTTTGTCAGTCTAGTGTGCTTGGGTCCAGCGCTCAGTGCGCCTCGTCCCAGTTGTTGCCAATACCGACTTCGGCCAGCAGCGGTACCTTGAGCTGTGCGACGTTCTGCATCAGGCCGGGCAGTTTTTCCTTGACCAAGGCGAGCTCGCTTTCGGGAACTTCCAGCACCAGTTCGTCATGCACCTGCAGGATGAGCTGGGTCTTGAGCTGCTGTGCGTCCAGCCAGCCCTGCACCGCCAACATGGCCAGCTTGATCAGATCGGCGGCGGTGCCCTGCATTGGCGCATTGATGGCGGCCCGCTCGGCGCCCTGACGACGGCCGGCGTTACTCGACTTGATCTCGGGCAGCCACAGGCGGCGGCCGAACACGGTCTCGACGTAGCCCTTGTCACGTGCGAGCTGCCGCGTTTCTTCCATGTACTGGGCAACGCCCGGATAGCGCGTGAAGTAACGATCCATATAGGCCTGCGCGGCGCTGCGCTCAAGGCCGAGTTCACGGGCGAGGCCGAAGGCGCTCATGCCGTAGATCAGGCCGAAGTTGATGACCTTGGCGGCACGGCGCTGCTCGCTGGCGACTTCCAGCGGTGTAATGCCGAAGATCTCGCCGGCGGTGGCGCGGTGAATGTCCTCGCCATTGGCAAAGGCCTGCAGGAGGCGCGCGTCGTCCGACAGGTGCGCCATGATGCGCAGCTCGATCTGCGAATAGTCGGCCGAGACGATCTTGCAGCCCGGAGCGGCGATGAAGGCGGAACGGATACGGCGACCTTCGCCGGTGCGCACCGGGATATTCTGCAGATTGGGATCGTTCGAGGACAGGCGGCCGGTGACGGCGGTGGCCTGCGAGAAGTTGGTATGCACGCGGCCGGTGGCCGCATTCACCATCTTCGGCAACTTGTCGGTATAGGTGCCCTTGAGCTTGGCCAGGCTGCGATGTTCGAGCAGCATCTTCGGCAGCGGATAGTCCTGAGCGAGTTGCTGCAGCACTTCCTCGTCGGTCGACGGTGTGCCCGAGGGGGTCTTTTTCACCACCGGCAGACCCTGCTGCGTGAACAGGATTTCGGCGAGTTGCTTGGGCGAATTGAGATTGAAGGGTTGGCCCGCCTGCGCATGTGCCTCGGCTTCGATCTCGAGCAGACGGCGGCCGATCTCGTCGCTCTGCTGTGCCAGCGCACGGCTGTCGATGAGCACGCCGTTGCGCTCCATGCGGAACAGTACTTCGGCCGCGGGCAGCTCGATCTCGCGATAGAGCTTGCCCAGCCGCTCGGCGTCGGCGAGGCGGGGCGACAGCACCTGATGCACGCGCAAGGTGACGTCGGCATCCTCGGCGCCGTACAGCGCAGCCTGCTCGACCGACACTTGCGCAAAGGAGATGCGGTTGACGCCCTTGCCGGTCAGATCGTCGTAGGGAATCGTCTTCAGGCCGCAGTGGCGCGCAGCCAGACTGCCGAGTTCATGCGGCTTGTCCGACTCCAGCACATAGGACTGCAACAGCGTGTCTTCGACGATGCCGGCGAGTGCGATGCCGTGGTTGGCGAAGACATGGCGGTCGTATTTCAAGTGTTGCCCGAGTTTGGCGTGATCTTTGGATTCGAGCCACGGCTTGAGCTTAGCCAGCACTTCATCGAGCGGCAGCTGATCCGGTGCGCCGGCATAGCTGTGGCCGAGCGGAATGTAGGCGGCCTTGCCCGGTTCGCAGGCGAAGGAGATGCCGACTAGGCGAGCCTGCATCTGGTCGAGGTCGGTGGTTTCGGTGTCGAGCGAAGTCAGTCTGGCGGCGCTGATGATCGCCAGCCATGTGTCGAATTGCGCCCAGGTCGTGATGCAGACGTAGGCGCTGCGGTCGGGCTCCTCGGTGGCGACCGCGGGGCTGGGCTCGAACAGCGGAACGCTTTCCTGTTTGCCCCGGGTCTTGCCGCCGCCGGCGTCGAGTTTCGCCTCGCCGTATTGGCCCTTCTTCGCCTCTTCCAACCAGCCCTTGAATTCAAGGCGCGTGAACAGCTCGACCAGCTTTTCCTGGTCGACCGGATTCGGTGTCAGATCGGTGACCTGCTGCGGGAGCTCAAGATCGCAGACGATGGTGACAAGCTTCCTGCCCAGCGGCAGAAAATCGAGCGCCTTCTTGAGGTTGCCGCCAACGGCGCCGCCGATCTTGTCGGCATTCTCGATGACGCCGTCCAGTGTGCCGTACTGGCTCAGCCATTTGACCGCGGTCTTGGGGCCGACCTTTTCGACGCCCGGCACGCCGTCAACGGCATCGCCGACCAGCGTCAGATAGTCCACGATGAGGCTCGGCGGAATTCCGAACTTGGCTTCGACGCCGGGGATGTCGAGCACTTCTTCGCTCATGGTGTTCACCAGCGTGACCTTGTCGCAGACCAGCTGCGCCATATCCTTGTCGCCGGTGGAGATCACGCACGTCATGCCCTGTGCGGCGGCCTGGCGGGCGAGAGTACCGATTACATCGTCGGCCTCGACCCCATCAACCATCAGCAGGGGCCAGCCGGCGGCGCGGATGGCGTCATGCAGCGGCTGGATCTGCGCGGCCAGATCGTCTGGCATCGGCGGACGATGTGCCTTGTAGGCGGGAAACCAGTCGTCGCGAAAGGTCTTGCCCTTCGCGTCAAAAACAACAGCCCGGTAATCTGCCTTTTGTTCCGCCAGCAGACGGCGTAGCATGCTCAATACGCCACGAATGGCGCCTGTCGGCTCGCCTGCGCTATTGCGCAGATCCGGCAGGGCATGAAAAGCACGGTACAGATAGGACGAACCGTCGACCAGAAGAAGAGAGGACATGAGGGATGTTGATTAACAAACTGCCGAAAATTGAAGACCCGCAACTCAAAGCCAAAGCGGCGAGTGGCCAGGATGCCTGGCGGGTGCTCGGCATTATGTCAGAGTTCATTGAGGCGACCGCACGCCTGCGCGACATCCGCCCGGCGGTCAGTATCTTCGGCAGCGCCCGCACGCCGGTCGATCACCCCGACTACGAACTCACCGAAAAAATCGCACGACTGCTCTCCGATTCGGGGTTTACCGTCATTTCCGGCGGCGGCCCCGGCATCATGGAGGCGGCCAACAAGGGTGCCTTTTACGGCAAGAGCCCGGCCGTCGGCCTCAATATCGAGCTGCCGATGGAGCAGCACAATAATCCCTACCAGGACATCTCCCAGACCTTCCGCCATTTCTTCCCGCGCAAATACATGTTCGTGCGCCTGGCCTCGGCCTATGTCGTGATGCCCGGCGGTTTCGGCACACTGGATGAGCTTATGGAAGCGCTCACTCTCGTGCAAACCAACAAATCGCCGAGAATGCCCATTATTTTGGTGGGCAGTAAGTTCTGGGGCGGTCTGGTTGAGTGGTTCCGCGAGCGCCTGGTCGAGGACAAGCTGATCAGCCCGGAGGACATGGACCTGTTACAGGTCATCGACGATCCGGACGAAATTGTCGCGGCCATCTTCCGCCACTATGAAAACTCAGGCTTCGCGCAATTGCAGCCCGAACACGACCTCCTCTTGAACCTCTGATTTGGTAGAATTGCCTACCTGAGACAAGGACAACGATATGCGTCGTGTACTGCCCGCCGTGTTGCTGGCGCTTGCTTTTCCCGTTTTTGCCCAGAGTGGCCCGCCGCCGGGTGCTCAGCCGCTTCCCGATGTGCCGCCGCCCCCGATGGGTGCGGATGCCCCGGACGAGCCGCAAGTCACCATCACCAAGCGTGGTGAGGACAAAGTCGAGGAATACCGGGTCAACGGCAAGCTGTACATGATGAAGGTCACGCCGTCGCATGGCGTGCCGTACTACCTTGTGGATGACAACGGGGATGGCACCTGGTCACGTCAACAGCCGCTGGATTCGGGCGTGCGCGTGCCGAGATGGGTTATTCACAGTTGGTAATCCTTCCGTTTTAATTTTTTTGCAGAGTGGCGGGCGCAGGCCCCCAACCACCGGACAATCATGACCGCTTCAAACTTGCTGACTCCGCCGAACAAGATCCATTCCTTCCATCCGCCGCTGCGCACCCTGATGGGCCCCGGCCCGTCGGAAATGCACCCGCGCGTCATCGCCGCCATGGGCCAGCCCGTCATCGGCTACATGGACCCGATCTTCGTGCGCATGATGGACGAGCTCAAGTCCCTGCTGCGCTACGCGTACCAGACCAAGAACGCCCTGACCTTCCCGGTTTCCGGCCCTGGCTCGGTCGGCATGGAAACCTGTTTCGTCAATCTGGTCGAACAAGGCGACAAGGTTATCGTCTGCCGCAACGGTGTGTTTGGCGGCCGCATGATCGAGAACGTCGAGCGTTGCGGCGGCGTTCCCGTCGTCATCGATGACGAATGGGGCGAGCCGGTCAGTCCGCAGAAGGTCGAAGACGCCTTCAAGAAGCATCCGGACGCCAAGGTGCTGGCCTTTGTCCACGCCGAAACCTCCACTGGTGCGCAGTCCGATGCCAAGACCCTGGTCGAGATCGCGCATCGCTATGGCGCGCTGACCATCGTCGATGCCGTTACCTCGCTGGGCGGTTCGCCCGTGCTCGTGGACGAATGGGACGTCGATGCCATCTACTCGGCCAGCCAGAAGTGCCTGTCGTGCACGCCGGGCCTGTCGCCGGTGTCCTTCTCCCAGCGCGCCATCGATCATGTCCGTGCGCGCAAGAGCAAGGTCGAAAGCTGGTTCATGGACCTGACCCTGGTGCTCGAATACTGGGGCAACACCAACCGCACCTATCACCACACTGCACCGGGCAACAGCCTCTACGGCCTGCACGAATCGCTGTTGCTGCTGCGCGAAGAAACCCTGGAGCATTCCTGGGCTCGCCATCGTCGTCACTCGCAGGCGCTCAAGGCCGGCCTCGAAGCCATGGGTTTCAAGTTCGTCGTGCGCGAAGAAGCCCGCCTGCCGCAGATGACCGCAGTCTACGTACCGGAAGGCGTAAACGAGCTGCAAGTGCGCAAGACTCTGCTCGAGGAGTTCAACCTCGAAATCGGCGCAGGCCTCGGCCCGCTCGCCGGCAAGATCTGGCGCTTCGGTCTGATGGGTTATTCCTGCAAGCCGGAAAACGTCATGCTGTCTTTGTCGGCACTGGGTTCGGTGCTGTCCGACATGGGCTATCCGGTCGAAGTCGGTCAAGCAGAAGCGGCCGCGCATCACGCCTATGCGGCGATGCACGCCGACGACGCCAAGGCCAAGGCGGCGCGAGTAGCACGCAAGATCGCCTGACGCTGGCAGCACATGGCCGCGACCACACGCAACTGCTGTGTGCTGTTTGCCGACGTCGCGGGCAGTACCCAGCTGTATGAGAAGCTCGGCGATGCCGAGGCCCTGCGTGCTGTCGAACGTTGCCTGAATCGCGTCGAACGCGCCATCGTCGCTTGCGGCGGTAAGGTCGTGAAGACCATCGGCGACGAACTCATGGCCACTTTCGCAACTGCGGAACTGGCCTGTCATGCAGCCGGCGTCATGCATGCGCGCATCGAGGGCCTGCCCTCGGTGGCCGGCGGCAAGCTGGCCATCCGCGTCGGCTTCCATTACGGCTCCGTGCTGGTCGACGGCGTCGACGTCTTCGGCAACACCGTGAATGTCGCCTCGCGCATCACCGAGGTCGCCAAGGCGCGTGAAATCATCACCAGCGCCGAAACCGCCAAGCTGCTGCCAGACGCGGTTCGTGAGAAAAGCCTGAAGCCCCTGCCGGCAATCAGTGTCAAGGGCGTCAGTGCTCCGCTCGATCTGGTCGAGATCCTCTGGACCGCCGGACCGACTGCGCGCCTCGCGCAGCCCACCACCGCGCCCACGCTGGCGGCCGCTTCCGCCACTGCAACGGCAATTGCCGAAGCCTCCCCTCCGGCCGAACCGCCCAAGACCAAGCTCACGCCGCGCGTGATTCTGCGCTACGGCAAGCAGGAAATTCTGATGCGCGGCCAGGCCGCCTGCGTCACCCTGGGGCGCGACACCGGCAACGACATTGTTATCCACGATCCGCGCGCTTCGCGCAACCACGGCACCATTGAGCTGCGTGGCGGCAAGTGCATCCTGACCGACAAGAGTTCCAACGGCACCTTCATCTCGCCGCACGGCGAAACCAATGTTGCCATTACCAAGGATGAATACGTGCTCAAGGGCAAGGGTTACATCTGCTTCGGTCACGTTTGCCCGCCCGACAGCGTCGGCAGTCTGGCTTACGAGATACAGCCTGCTGGCGACGAGCCGACAGTGAAGAAGACCAAAGCCAAGGCCTGAGCGACCAAAGGCAAGGGCAAAACAAAAAGGCCACCCCGAGGGATGGCCTTTTTGTTTGATTCTGGTGGTGATGGGGGGACTTGAACCCTCGACCTACGGATTATGAATCCGTCGCTCTAACCAGCTGAGCTACATCACCGCTGCGCTCGGACGTGCCGTTCGCAAAGAGGCGAGATTATGCTGTTTTTTGTTCTGCCTTGTCAAGCTGCACCGACTCCGCGACAATGGCGGCATGAAGGTGGATATTGTCATTGTTGGCGGCGGCCTGGCCGGTCTGGCCTTGGCTGCAGCCCTGCGCGGCAGCCGTTACAGCATTGCGCTGGTTGAGGGGCGGGCGCCGCAAGTGCCGCAGGGGTTGGACGCACGCATCTACGCGATCAGCCCTGCCAGCGCGGCCTTCCTTGCCGAAATCGGTGTCTGGCGCCACCTTGACGCTTCGCGCATGCAGCCGGTCGAGCGCATGGAGGTGTGTGGCGACCGCAGCGGCCGCATCGGCTTCTCTGCCTACGATACCGGTGTGAGCGAGCTGGCCTGGATTGCCGAGTCTTCCCTGTTGCATCAGGAGCTGTGGGAGACGGTCAAGCGGCAACCCAATGTGCAACTGCTGTGTCCGGCCAAGCCGCAAGCCCTGGCCGTCGGCGAACAGGCTGCGACCCTGCAGCTTGCCGATGGCCGCACTTTGATCGCGGACCTTGTGGTCGCTGCGGATGGTGCCGATTCGTGGACGCGTCAGGCGCTGGGTGTGGATGTGCGCTTCCGCCATTACGAGCAGCTGGGTGTCGTGGCCAATTTTGCGTGCACCGAACCACATCGCGGCACTGCCTTCCAGTGGTTTCTGAATAATGCCGACGCGGATGGCATCCTGGCCTGGCTACCGCTGCCGGGCAAGCGCATTTCCATGGTGTGGTCGACCCCGAAGGCGCACGGTGAGGCGCTGTGCCAGCTCACGCCTGCGGCGCTGTGCGAGAAGGTCGCCGCTGCCGGCAAGCATGCGCTGGGCAAGTTCGAGCTGCTTACGCCGCCAGCCGGATTTCCCTTGCGCCTGATGCGTGCGCCGCGCACGGTCGGGCCGCGTTTTGCACTGGTCGGGGATGCGGCACACGCGATTCACCCTTTGTCGGGCCACGGCATCAATCTGGGCTTCCAGGATGCCAAGGTGCTGGCGGATACGCTGAGCGGCCTGAGCGTGCTGGAACATTGCGGCGACGAGCGTTGTTTGCGCCCGTATGAACGCAGCCGCAAGGAGGAGGTCGTCGCCTTGCAAACCATGACGGATGGTCTGTACCGACTGTTTATCCCGAAAAATGAACCGTTGGTCTGGTTGCGCAATACTGGGATGAACCTTACCGGTAAATTGCCAGTCTTACGCGATGCTCTGGTGCGGTACGCCCTGGGCTGATTACAAACTATTGGAGTTTTCATGAAGAAGTTGCTGATGGCCGCATCCATGGCCGTGTGTGGTTTTATGGTCGTCGGCGCTGCCCACGCTGGTGAGGCTGAGGCCCGCAAGGCCTTGCAGGACATGCTCGGCGATCGCGCCAAGGTGGACGTCGTGCGCAAGTCCGGCATTCTCGGCCTTTACGAGGCGCAGATCGGCGGCGATATCGTCTATGTGGACGAGAGCGGCCGCTATGCTTTCTTTGGTGACGTGGTCGACCTGAAGAGCCGCGCCAATCTGACCGAGGAGCGCAAGATCAAGCTCAGCCAGATCAAGTTTTCCGACTTGCCGCTGAACATGGCGATCAAGCAGGTGCGTGGTAACGGCAAGCGCGTCTTCGCCTCCTTCGAGGACCCGAACTGCGGCTATTGTAAGAAATTCGCCCGCGAGACGCAGAATATGACTGACGTCACCATGTACGTCTTCCTCTATCCGATCCTGGGCGCCGACTCGATGGAGAAGTCGCGCAACATCCTCTGCTCCGCTGATCCGTCCAAGGCCTGGAACGAGTGGATGCTGAATGGCGTGGTACCGCCGTTGGCACCGGCCAAGTGCGATGTATCGGTGGAAAAGTACATTGCGCTTGGGCAAAAATTCAATGTACGCGGTACTCCGAATTTCATCCTCACCGACGGCAATCGCATTCCCGGCGCCATTCCCCAGGCGCAGCTGGAAGCCCGCCTGAACGCCTTGGTCAAGTAATTCGGGCCTGCGTCCTACAAAGCCACCTGCGGGTGGCTTTTGTTTTTGTAGCTACGGGCGATTAGAATTCAATTGTCATTGCCTTTGCCGAGCGACCATGAGCGAGCCAGTCCTGGACAAGTTGTTGAGCCACCCCCTTGCGCAACAGACTGCGGCTCGCGTGAAGCGACATCGCCGTTGGCTGTACGGTTTCGCTACGCTATTCGTGCTGTTTGGCCTGCTCGGTTATTTCTGGCTGCCGGGTTTCGCCAAGGGTAAGGTCGAGGCGCTGCTCACTGAAAAGCTGCATCGGCCGGTGAGCATCGAGCGCATCGAGATCCGTCCGTACTCGCTTGAAGCGACGATATACGGTTTTCGCATCGGTGAGCGTGAAGGCGAGGGCGAGGGGGCGCTGCTCAAGTTCGATTCGCTTTACCTCAACCTGAGCAGCACCTCCATCATGCGTGCGGGTCCGGTGATCAGCGCCGTCACGCTGATCGGCCCGCAAGTCCATCTGGCGCGTCACCCCGACGGCAAGCTCAGCATTGCCGACCTGATCGAGGAATTCTCCAATCAGCCGAAGTCGGATACGCCGCTTCATTTTTCGGTCAGCAATATCCAGGTCGAGGGCGGCCGCATCGATTTCGACGATCAGCTCAAGCGCGGTCATCAGCAGGTCAGCGACATCAGTCTCGGTATCCCCTTCGTGGCAAGCTTCGAGAGCGCCGAAGAGGTGTGGGTACAGCCGAAGTTCCGCGCGCGCATCAACGATGGCTCGCTGGTGGCGATCGATGGACGCATGCGTCCGTTTGCTGACCGTCGCGAGGCGGTGGTTGATATCAAGCTCGATGGCTTCGATCTGACTGGTGTGGACGAGTATGCACCGCCGCTTGGCGGCATTCAGCTCAAGTCGGCGTTGGTGGATACGCAGTTGGAGGTGTCCTTTGGTCAGATCGAGAGCAAGGCGGCCGATATCCGGGTCAGCGGCGATGTCAGCCTGCGCAAATTCGAACTTGCCAACAAGGATAAGCTGCCCTGGAATCTGCGCGGCGATCGCCTCACCCTGAACCTGAAAAATGTCGATGCCATGCTCCGGTCCCCCCTCGACATGGCCTTGGCGGGCGAAAAGATACGCTTTCAGCAGGGCGACAAGCCCGAGATGCTGGTCAATACGCTGGCGGTCAGCGATCTGAAAGTCGATCCGGCAGGCAAGGGCGCGGCGCTTAATCTGGCCGCGACGATCAACGGCAAGGGCAGCCTGAAGGCCGCAGGCCGACTTGGCTGGACGCCGGTGTCTGCCGACTTCAAGATCGATGCCGAGCAGGTGGATATCGTCGCCCTGCAGCGCATGATGGTGGACCGGCGCGATCTTCTGATGACCAAGGGGGCGGCGAGCTTCAAGGGTACGGTCAAGGCAGCAGGTGAGCCGCTCAATGTTGCCGTCAACGGCGACGCCAGCGTCGATGATTTCAATATGCTGGATACGGGCACCAATGAAGACCTACTGAGATGGCGCAGCCTCGCGGTCAGCGGCATTGCGGCCAACACTCACCCGCTCGACGTATCGATCAAGTCAATCGCGCAGTCGGATTTCTTTGCGCGCGTGGTCATCATGCCCGACGGCAGCCTGCGCCTGAAGGACGTCATGGCCGACGCCGACAAGCCCCAGGTAGCCGCAGCCGCAGCCACGGCCGAGAAACCGGCCGAACCGAAAGCAGACCCGCAAGCCGACAAAACCGTGCAGAAGACGCCGACCGGCACCGTGACGACTGCGGAAGTGGCCCCGGCACGGGCGCCCTTGCCGGTGCGCATTGACGAGGCGATCTTCAAGAACGGAAACATCATCTTCAACGACCGTTTCATCAAGCCCAACTATCGCGCTAATTTGACCCAGCTTTCCGGACGGGTCGGCCCTTTGTATCCGGGTAAGCCGGGCGAGGTGGCGATCAAGGGCACGGTGAACCGCTCGGCGCCGCTGGCCTTGACCGGGAAGGTCGACCCCTTCGGCAAGGAGCTGTATATCGACCTACGGGCGACGGCCAAGGGGATCGACCTGCCCGGCTTCAGTCCGTACTCAAGCCGCTACATCGGGTATGAGATCGCCAAGGGCAAACTCTCGGTCGACTTGCGCTATTACATCGAGAAAGGTCAGCTGCGGGCAGAGAACAGTATCTTCCTGGATCAGTTCACCCTCGGCGAGAAGGTGGACAGCCCGAACGCGGTGTCGCTGCCTGTCGGCCTGGCCGTGTCATTGCTCAAGAATTCGCGCGGCGAGATTGATATCAATCTGCCGATCAGCGGCTCGCTCAACGACCCCGAGTTCAGCATCGGCGGCCTGATCGTCAAGGTGTTCTTCAACCTGCTGAGCAAGGCGGTGACCGCGCCGTTCGCCCTGCTTGGCAGCATGTTTGGCGGCGGCGCCGATCTTTCCTATGCCGAGTTTGCGCCGGGCTATGCACGCCTGACGCCGGAGGCGGAAAAGAATCTCGACGCGATTGCCAAGGCCATGACAGACCGGCCGGCGCTGAAGATCGAGATCACTGGCGTTGCCAATGCCGTCAGCGATCGCGATGGCCTCAAGCAGGCCACCCTGGAGCGTCGCGTCAAGGCGCAGAAGCTGGCAGATATGGCACGCCAGGGCAAGAGCGGCGGCAGCGTCAGTGAGGTCGAGGTGTCGCCCGCGGAGTATCCCAAGTATCTCGAAATGGCCTACAAGGCCGAGAAATTCGACAAGCCGCGCAATCTGATCGGCATGACGAAGAGCTTGCCGACAGCGGAGATGGAGCGCTTGATGCTGGCCAACCTGCCCGCCGGCGACGACGAACTGCGCGCCCTGGCCGAACGTCGCGCGCGAAATGCCTATGACACGTTGACCGCCAAGGGCGTGCCGGGCGAGCGCGCGTTTGTGGTACAACCGCGGGTTGATGCGGTGGCTGAAGACAAGAAGCCGGGCGGGCGGGTCGAGTTTTCCCTGCGCTAGCCTGTGCAACCCCACCCAATGACCAAGGAGAACTTCTGCATGCGCACTCCCGTACTAATTGTCGCAACGCTGCTGCTGTCCGGCATGTTGGCGGCGTGCGTGCCCGATCGCAGCAAGCCGCTGCCAGTAGCTGCGGCCTCGCTTGAACCGGTAGGCACCAGCTCCATCCGCGGGCGCGTGACGTTCGGCGACCAAGAGGGCGTGACGCGTGTGTTCGTGGACGTGACGGGGCTGACCGGCGAACATGGTTTCCATATTCACGAAGCGCCGGATTGCCGCAGTGCGATCGCCAGCGTCGGTACCACGCATTTCAATCCCGAGAAGAAGCCGCACGGTCAGCACATGGGCGACTTGCCCAATATCCGCTCCGACGTCTATGGCACGATGCGCGACGCCTTCTTTGTCCAGAATCTCATATTGAGCGGCAAGGACAGCATCGTCGGCCACGCGCTGATCGTCACCTCCAACTACGACGACTTCAAAACCCAGCCCGACGGGCGTTCCGGGCAGGCCGTCGCCTGCGGCGTCATCCAGAAACTCTAGGCCCGGCCTGTGGCGATCGCGCTGCACGCCGTCTTGACCCGTGCGCGCAGTATGTCTGCCAGACGCCGCACGCCCGGCCCGGCAAAGTCCGGGTCGGCCACGATCAGATAGATATCCACCCAGCGCTCCTGCCCCTCGCGTAATGGCAGAGGCTTCAGACGCCCGTCGGCGAGCTCGCGCTTGATGCGCTCGGTCGGGAGCCAGGAAAATCCGTAGCCCGCACACAGGGCTTCGATCGAGGTGGCCATGTGGCTGACCGTCCAGCGCTGTTCCACCTCGACCATGACGGCGCGGCGATCACGCTGGCTGCCGGTATCGCGCACAGTAATGTGACGATGGTTGCGCAGATCGCGGCGGGTGAGCTTGCGTTCCAGCTTGTGCAGCGGATGGTCGGGTGCCGCAACGGCAATGATGGGCGTCCGCATTAGCAATTCGCCGAAAAAACCCGGTGGAATCTGCGGCGTGATGGCGATGTCAGCCTTGCCGGTGAGCAGCGCCTCAGCGGTGCCGCTCAACACTGACTCGATCACCTCGATGCGTGTCTGCGGGCTTTCCTGCCCAAACTGATCCAGGCTGTCGAGCAGCAGCCAGGTCGGAAACAAAATCTCGGCGGCGATGCCGATCTCCGCCTCCCAGCCGGCCGAGAGATTTTTGGCCGCACGCTCCAGCTCGCTGGCTTCGCTGACCAGAGCAAGGGCGCGACGATATAGCAACTGCCCGGTCGGGGTGAGGATGGCTTTGCGGCCCTGAATCTCGAAGGCCTTCAAATCCAGCAGCGATTCGACCTTCTGCACCGCATAGGTGACGGCGGACTGGCTCTTGTGCAGTTTCTCGGCCGCCTGCGCATAGCCGCCGGCATCGACGACAGCGATCAGGGCACGCCATTGCTCCAGCGAGATATGCGGGACTTCGGCCAATCGGAGCTTTCTATTATCTAATTAATAGATCAAAACAAGCAAAATCTTCGTCTTTTTTATCTGTTTTGTAAATAGTTAAATGGAGTCGTCGGGATAGCCATCCCTTTAACGAAACCCACGCGAATTCAAAGGAGACATCAAATGACGACCCAAGCTCAAAAGACCCTGGTGCAAATCAACAGCAGTTTGTTTTCCGGCCAAGGCCAATCGACCGCGCTGGCTGACCAGTTCGTGGCCAAGTGGCAGGCCGCGCATGTGAACGGCAAGGTAGTGCGCCACGACCTCGCTACCGAGGAAATTCCGCATCTGGACGGCGCCCGCTTCATGGCCTTCCTGGCCAAAGCGGAAGAACGCACCGAAGCGCAGAAGGCCGTCGTCGCCTACTCTGACCAACTGATCAACGAACTGCGCGCCGCCGACACCATCGTGCTCGGTCTGCCGCTGTACAACTTCGGCGTTCCGTCGCAACTCAAGGCCTATTTCGACCATGTGGCGCGCGCCGGTGAAACCTTCTCCTACACCGCCAATGGCCCGCAAGGTCTGTTGCAAGGCAAGAAGGCGATTGTCTTCGCCACGCGCGGCGGTCAGTATGCGGGTACGCCGCTGGATACCCAGACCAACTACGTGCGCGACTTTTTCGCCTTCATCGGCATTACCGATGTGCAGTTCATCTATGCCGAAGGGCTGGCGCGCAGTGGCGACGTCAAGGACGCTGCACTGGCACACGCGCAAGAACAATTGCAGGCATTGCCTGTCTGAAGACAGGCACACATAAGGAGACTGTCATGAGCACCCCACGCACTTTGCGTCAGATCATTCGTTCCATTCCCGCATCGGATGGTGCGGGGGTGAAGCTGCGCCGCAGCCTGGGTCAGACGCCGCACCTGCGCCTCGATCCCTTCCTGATGCTGGACGAGTTTTCGTCCGAGAACCCGGACGATTACGTCGCCGGTTTTCCGGCCCATCCGCACCGCGGCTTCGAGACGGTGACCTACATGCTCGACGGCCACATGCTGCACGAGGACCATCTCGGCAATCAGGGCCACCTGAAGAGCGGCGGCGCGCAGTGGATGACGGCCGGGCGCGGCATCATCCACTCGGAAATGCCGCAGCAGGAGTCCGGCCGCATGCGCGGCTTCCAGCTCTGGATCAATCTGCCGGCGAAGGAAAAGATGAAGGCCGCCGGTTATCGCGACGTGCAGGCGGACGAAATTCCGCAAGTCACGCTGCCTGGCGGCGCCGTGGTCAAGGTAATCGCCGGTGCGCTGGAAAGTGCAGGCCAGCATGTCGACGGGCCTATCCAGGGCGTGTCGACTGCGCCGCTGTTCCTCGACGTGCATCTGCCGGCCGGGGCGAGTTTCGCTCAGGCAGTCGGTGCCGAACACAGCGTTTTTGTTTATCCCTACGAGGGTTCGGTGCGCGTGGGCAACAGCGAGATTCCACGCGGCGATGCCGGTGTGCTGGTGAATGGCGATGCGGTTGAAGTCACCGCAGGCGGCGAAGAGGCCCGCTTCATCCTGCTGGCGGCGCTGCCTTTACGGGAACCGGTAGTGCAGTACGGCCCCTTCGTGATGAACAGCCGCGAAGAGATTGAGCAGGCTCTGCGCGATTACAGCGACGGCACTTTCGCTGCGGCTGCCTGAGCACAGCAAGCAATAAAAAACCCGGCCATGGCCGGGTTTTTTATTGAGCATTCGCTGTAATTACTTTTCAGCAAAGGCGCGTTCGATGACGTAGTCGCCCGGCGTGCCGATGTGCGGGGAGATGACGAAGCCGCGCGCGTCGAGGATCTTGGACAGGTCTTCCAGCATGGCCGGGCTGCCGCAGATCATGGCGCGGTCGACGGCCGGATCGAGCGGCGGCAGACCGATATTCTCGAACAGCTTGCCGCTCTCGATCAGGTCGGTCAGACGGCCGGCGTTGCGGAACGGTTCGCGCGTCACGGTCGGGTAGTAGATCAGCTGTTCCCTGACCATGTCGCCGAGGAATTCGTTGTTCTTCAGATTCTCGAAGAACTCGGCGTAGGCGAGTTCGTTCACGTTGCGCACACCGTGGGTCAGGATCACCTTCTCGAACTTCTCGTAGGTGGCCGGGTCCTGGACGATGCTGATGAAGGGCGCGAGGCCGGTGCCGGTCGAGAGCAGGTACAGGTGCTTGCCCGGCTTCAGGTCGTCGATGACCAGGGTGCCGGTCGGCTTGCGGCTTACCAGCAGGTCGTCACCGACCTTGATGTGCTGCAGGCGCGAAGTCAGCGGGCCGTTCTGCACCTTGATGCTGAAGAACTCCAGATGCTCTTCGTAGTTCGGGCTGGCGATCGAGTAGGCGCGGACCAGCGGTTTGTCGTCGACCTGCAGGCCGATCATGACGAACTGGCCGTTCTCGAAGCGCAGGCCCGGATCGCGGGTGGTCTTGATCGAGAACAGGGTGTCGTTCCAGTGATGAACGCTGAGAACTTTTTCAGTGGCGAACTTGCTCATTCTAAATACCTTTGTTTTTGCCCTCTCCCTCGATGGGGGAGGGGTACGGGTGAAGCTTATTTGCTTTGCAGTGCTGCAGTGAGGGCGGGTGCGACGTCGAACAGGTCGGCCACCAGCCCGTAGTCGGCGACCTGGAAAATCATGGCATCCGGATCGGTATTGACCGCGACGATGACGCGGCTGTCCTTGATGCCGGCGAGATGCTGTATGGCACCGGATACGCCCATGGCGATGTAGAGCTCGGGCGCGACAATGGTGCCGGTCTGGCCGACCTGCAGCTCGTTGGGCGCATAGCCGGCGTCGACCGCGGCACGCGTTGCGCCGAGGGCAGCGCCGAGTTGCGTAGCCAGCGGGCCGAGC
>DATMTO010000022.1:0-5158 GCA_035564055.1 Rhodocyclaceae bacterium
GGTTCCACTCTGCCCGCTTCTGCGCGCGCAGAAGCGGATCGATGCGCTGGTATTTGAGGGTGTTGTTGCCGACCTTGCTCGGCTTGCGGTTATACAGCCAGGCATGCCCCAGGGTGTAGTCCTTGGGGTGAAAGCCCCACACCCACGGCGCATCGCGGCGCAGGATTTCCAGCATCTGATCGATGATGCGCTGCCGTTCGGGCGTGTTGTCCATGCTGCGCATGCGCTCGAACAGGCGGTCGTATTCCGGATTGGCGTAATTGGACGCGTTCTCGCCATTATGCTTGACGCGGCTTTGCGGGCCGTAGAAGAGAAACAGGAAGTTTTCCGGATCGGGATAGTCGGCATTCCAGCCGAAATAGAAGATCTGGCTGGCGCCCTTGCGTATCTTTTCCTGGAATCGATTCCAGTCGGTGCTGCGTACCACCAGCTGGATGTCGATCTTCTGAAACTGCTTGCTCAGCCAGTCCACGCGCGCCTTGGCACCGACGCCGCCGCCGGTGGTGTCGAGATTGACGATCAGCGGCTCCCCGGTCTTGGCATTGCGGCCATTCGGATAGCCCGCCTCGGCCAGCAGCTTCTTCGCTTCCTCGATGCTGCGACGCTCGGGCTTGCCGTCCACCGTACGGTACATATAGGGATTGATGCCCTCCGGCTCGCCGCGATAGCCGAAGATGCCGGGCGGAATCGGCCCCTGGGCGGCGACACCTCGACCGTTGGTAAAGATGGAGATGAACTCCTCCTGATCCAGCGCAATCGAGATGGCCTGGCGTATCTTGCGTGCCGCCTCCGGATTGCTTCCCGCCGCACCCAAAAGCGGATCCAGCATATTGAAGCCCATGAACATGTCGCTGACCGCCACCGAGGTGATCAATCTGATGCCCTGTGCCTGCATGTCATCGGTCAGGGTCACATCGCCGCCGCCGCCGACCTGTACGGCCTGGTCGAAGGAGTCCGAAGATATCCCCGAGGCGTCGTAGTAACCCTGCAGGAACTTGTTCCAGTAGGGAATCTGTTCCTTTTCACGAGTGAACACCACTTTATCGATGAAGGGCAGCGCCTTGCCGCAATCGGCCAGCAGGCCGGCTTCGGCATCGCCGCTTTCACCTTCGCAGGGATAGGTCTCGCCGTGGAAATTCGGATTACGCTCCAGCACCATGCGCGCATTCGGATTGTTTTCGGTCAGCATGTAAGGGCCGGTGCCGACCGGGTACCAGTCGAGCACGAGGTTCTTCTCGGCCATGCCGGGCTGGCTGTGAAAGCGGTCGGCTTCCCACGGCATCGGGGCGAAGAAGTTCATCGCCAGCCAGTAGAGAAACTGCGGATACTTGCCCTTGACCCGGATGCGGTAGCGATAGCGGTCCAGGACCTCGACCCCGGCCAAGGGATAGGCGCGCAGATCCAGCCACTTACCCTCACCCTGCGCATCGGCGGCCTGCTTCAGCGTGCCCACATAGTCGTCGAGACCGACGATGTATTCGCTCATCAGCCCGAGAATGGGTGAATGCAGGCGCGGGTGCGCCAGGCGCTTGATGTTGTAGACATAGTCGTCGGCGGTCAGCTCGCGGCTGTCGCGCGCGCTGAAGTCCCGCAACTCGCGAACCTTATCCAGCGCACCGGGCGCCAGCGGGAAATAGCGATAGCTGCCGTCGGCATTGCGGGCAAAGGCCGGATGCGGCTGAAAGCGGATGCCCGGCCGGATCTCGATGACGTAATCGCTGTAGGCGATCTGCTCGGCTGGCGCGCTGTCCGACAGACGGCGTCCGTGGGCGTCGAAATACTGCGGCTGCGGCACGCGCGTCGCGGCACCGGGAATCAGGGTATAGGGCCGCTTGAGGTAGTGATACTGCAAGGGCGGCTCGTAGATCTGGCCGAGAAAGGTGGCCTCGTCCTCGGCGTAGGACTGGACCGGATCGAGATGCTTAGGACGCTCGGTGAATGCGGTGTATAACGTGTTGGCGGTGCGCTCCGCGGCCGGGTAGGGATTGTTCCATTCGCTGCCGCAGGCAGCGAGCAGAAAGGCGAGCGACAGGATCAGGCCATGGCGGAGACGTAGCATGCCCGGCAGTGTAGCCCAAGCCATGCCCCAGCGGCCTTTGCAAGCGGCGGCGCGGGCTGATTTCCGGACTGATCCGTTATAATTCCACCTTCCAAACAGGGAAATCAGGGAATAAGAAAATGGGCTTTCTAGCCGGAAAACGCATCCTGCTCACAGGTCTGCTGAGCAACCGCTCCATCGCCTATGGCATCGCCAAAGCCTGCCACCGCGAAGGTGCCGAGCTGGCCTTCACCTACCAGAACGAACGCTTCGTCGACCGTATCGCCAAATTTGCCGACGAGTTCGACAGCAAGCTGGTGTTTCAGTGCGACGTCGCCGAAGATGCTCAAATTGACGCGCTCTTTGCCGACCTTGGCAAACATTGGGATGGGCTCGACAGCGTGGTGCATTCGATTGCCTTCGCCCCGGCCGAAGCCATTGAAGGCGATTTCCTGACCGGCATTTCGCGCGAAGCCTTCCGCATCGCCCACGACATTTCCTCCTACAGCTTCGCCGCGCTGGCCAAGGGCGCACGCCCGCTGATGCAGGGCCGCAACGGCTCGTTGCTGTGCTTGTCCTACCTGGGTGCCGAGCGCACCATGCCCAACTACAACACCATGGGTCTGGCCAAGGCCAGCCTGGAAGCGGCGACCCGCTACCTGGCCTTCTCGCTCGGCCCGGAAGGCATCCGTGCCAACGCCCTGTCGGCCGGCCCGATCAAGACCCTGGCCGCCTCCGGCATCGGCAACTTCGGCAAGCTGCTGGCCTACAACTCGCACCATGCCCCGCTGCGCCGCAACGTGACCATTGAGGAAGTCGGCAACGCTGCAGCCTTCCTGCTCTCCGATCTGGCCTCGGGCATTACCGGCGAGGTGATCTACGTCGACGGCGGCATGCACTCGACCGCGCTCGGCAATCCGGAGCCGATGCCCGGCTAAGCCTTCGCGCAACGCCAACAAAAAAGCCCGACGCGAAGTCGGGCTTTTTTGTTTGGCTAACCGGTTTTATTCGGCGGCCGGCTTGCTGAGCAGGGCCTTCTGATTGATCTCGACCTTGTAGCGCTCGCGCAGGCTGGCCAGCCAGGCGGAAAAGTCGGCCTCGGTCGCCAGTTGCTCGTACTGCTGACGCAAACCGGCGGCCTTCGCATCGTCCTTGTCGGACGGCACGTAAGCCTTGACCTTGCTGATCCGATAGAGCGTGGTGCTGCCATCCATCGCGCTGGCCGAAGCGTAAGCCGGCAGCTTGTCGGTCTTGGCGGCAAACACTGCCTTCATGGCCGGGGCGCTGATGCCCTGGGCACCGGCACGCGCGATGCTGCGCGTATTGCTCCAGGTAGCGGCCGATGCATCGCCGGCATTCAGCTTGGCCAGACGGGCTTCGCCGTCGGCGACCGCGAGCTTGGCGGCTTCGTCGCGCTTCAACTTGGCTTCGATCTGCGCCTGCACCTGCTCGAACGGCAGCAACGTTGCCGGCTTGTGCTCGATGACACGCGCCGCCATCAGCGTGTTCGGGGCAACTTCAACTGCCTCGGTATTGCGCTTGTTCTTGATCGCGTCGTCACTGAAGAGTGCCGCCAGAATCTTTTCGTTCATGCCGGGAACCTGACGCCCCTTGGCCAGCCAGGGGCTTTGCTGAGCCTGCAGGCCAAACTGGTCGATCACCGGCTTGAGACTGTCGGACTGCTCATAAACGGTATTGGTGAACTGGTCGGCAGCCTCCGCGTACTTCTTGGCTGCCGCCTGTGCCTTCAGCTCCGCCGCGATTTCCGCCTTGACGTCGGCCAGCGGCTTGACGCGCTCGGGCTTGACGCTGGTCAGGTGGATGATGTGGAAACCGTAATCGGTACGCACCACATCGCTGATCTGGCCTTCCTTGAGCGCGAACACCGCGTCCTCGAAAGGCTTGACCATGGCACCGCGCGCTACCACGCCGACGTCGCCGCCGTTGCCGGCCGAACCGGGATCCTGCGAATTCTGCTTGGCGAGCTTGGCGAAATCGCCCGGATTCTTCTTGACCTGGGCCAGCAGCTCGTTGGCCTTGGTTTCTGCGGCCTTGACGACGTCAGCCTTGGCGTTCTTGTCGGCGAGAATCAGGATATGGCTGGCGCGACGCTCTTCCGGCTGCTTGTAGCGATCCTGGTGGCCTTCATACCAGGCCTTGATGTCGGCATCGCTGACCTGCGTCTTTTGCTCGAAATCCTTCTGGCTCAGGATCACGAATTCGAAACGGATCTGCTCCGGCACTTCGAAGCGCGCCTTGTTGCTTTCGTAGAAGTTCTTGGCCGCATCGGCCGGCAGCTGCACCTTGGCCAGGTAGGCCTCGGGCTTGAGCGTCATTTCACTGATCTCGCGCTCTTCCAGCGCCGCGGCGATAAACGCATTGCCGCCCGTACGCGACACCAGCGTTGCTTCGACCACGGGCATCAAAGCCATGCGCGTCGCCATGTCCTGACGCAGGCGCGCCTCCAGGCCCTGCTTGCTCAGACCTTGTGCCGCCGCGATCTGCTCGAAACGCTCGAGCGAGAACTTGCCGTCTTCCTGCAGAGCGGGAATCGAGGCAATCGCCTCCGCAAGTTGATCGTTACCGACGATCACGCGCGACTCGGATGCATGCAGGGTCAGCAGTCGCTGGTTGATCAGGTTTTCCAGCACGGCGAGGCGCACTTCAGGGCGCTCCATGGTGGCCGGATCAAACTGGCCGCCAGTGGCGCTGCGCATGCGCTCGCCCTGCTCGCGCAAGGCTTGCTGGAACTGCTGTTGCGTGATCTTGGTTTTGCCCACCGTCGCCAGATCGCCGGCGCCGCCCGCACCGCGCATGTAGGAGTCGACACCCCAGAGCGCGAAGGGGATCGTGATCAGCAGCAGGAAGATCTGGACTAGCTTCTTGTTGTTGCGGACGGAATCGAACATGTTTTATCTGTCGTCAGGGAAGTCGGAAGGACATGCAAAAAAGGCGAACCGCAATCGTGGTCCGCCTTGCTGCGCTACTGCGAAGAATTCTGGTGGGCGCTGACGGGATCGAACCGCCGACATCCTCCTTGTAAGGGAGGCGCTCTACCAGCTGAGCTAAGCGCCCGGTAGAGCGCGCATTATACAGTGAGCGCGCAGCAAAAAGGCCATC
>DATMTO010000023.1:0-2213 GCA_035564055.1 Rhodocyclaceae bacterium
GCACCGCGCCTTCGCCAACGCCATCGCGGGCGGCGCGCTCGGCCGACTTTGCCAGTTGCTGCAGCGTCGTGCGCAGCGTGTTGACGGCGCGCTGCGCGCTGTTGTCAGCGTAGGCCAGACGCGATTCGTCGTAGCAGAAGCGCTGGCAGATGGCGGGCAGCAGTGTCGCCCACTCGCCCACGCTGCGCTCGCGTGCAAGCTGCTGCATGGCAACTTCCAGCGCGTCCATGAAGCCGAGCAGTTTGCCCAGCACCTGTGCACGCACGCCTTCGATGGCATCGAAGGGCAGCACGCCCGCGAACAGATGCGCGCCTTTTTCAGGTAGTGCGACACCCAGCAGCATGCGCCGCAAGCCGAACTGCCAGCTGTGCATATCGTCGGCCGGCAAACCGCGCTCGGCGCGGGCCGCCGCGGACAGACCCCAGCGGATGCCACTTTCGCCAACCCAGGCACGCACCAGTTCGAGGCCCTCTCCATCAAAGCCGAAACGCTCGGCGATGCAGGGCTGCTCCAGCACGCCCAGCACGCTCTCGGCATCGAAACGGCCATGGGCGAGATCGAGCAGCGCGTTGAAGGCACGCAGCAAGGGAGCCTCAAGCTCGAGCGGCCGGTCGGCGATGGTGTAGGGAATCGAGTTGCGCGCACTGTGGGCGGAGAACACTGCCTCGATCAGCGGCGCCATGGCAATGATGTCTGGCGTCAGCACCAGCACGTCGTGCGGCTGCAAGGTGGCATCGGCGGCAAACAGCGCCAGCAGGCGGTCGTGCAAGACCTCGATCTCGCGCGTGGCGCCGTGGCAGATATGAAATTCGATGGACCGGTCATCGGCGGCAAGCGCCATCCGCTCGTCGAGCTCACGGCTGCGCATGTCGAGCAGGTCCTGTTGCAGGGTCGACAGCAGATTGGCCTCGCCCGGTTCCACAAACAGCTCGACATCGTTCTCGCCGGCGAGGCGCTCGAAACTGGCGCGCGTCACCTGCCCCAGCGAACCCAGCAGCGGGTGTCCGGTTTCAAGCAGCGGCAGCGCTTCCGGCGTTTCCAGCGCCGCCCGCGCCAGGGCGCGCTGGGTGACCAGATCGCCCCAGTATTCACGACAAGGGTTGACCAGATAGAAAGCGACGTCGATATGCCGGCCAAGGCGCTTGAACATATCGAGATAGGGCGGCGGCATGGCGCCGATGCCGAACACGGTGATTCGGCGCGGCAGCTTGTTTAACAAGGTGCTATCGCGATCCAGCGTCGTAAAGAATAGTTCGGCCGGATGCGCCTCCGGCAGCTCGCCGGCCTCCACGCCAATGCGCTGCCACAGCCACGCCTGCCAGGCCTCATGCTCGCCCAGACCGACCGTCTTGCCGGCCAACCAGGCAGCGACCCACTCGGGGCGGTAGGCGAGATAGCTATCGAAGCATTGCGCCAGCTTGCGGGCCAGGCCATGGTGCTTGATCGGGTCGCCATCGACGAGATAGCGATGAAGTGGAGCGAAAGCATCAGTATCCGGCGCCGTGGGCATCAGCCGCAGCAGCTGCCAGGTCAGGATGTCGCTGGCGAACGGCGTTTCGCGCGGCACCTCGGGCAGCACCTTGGCGAACAGCTCCCACAAATAACCGGCCGGAAAGGTGAAGCGGAATTGCGTGGCAATGCCGATCTCTTCAGCCAGGAACATCTGCAGCCAGCGCGCCATGCCACCGCTCTGCACCACCACGATCTCGCGCTCGAAAATGGGCAGCGGATCGGCACCCAGCCGCGCCGCCAGATGCCGCGCCAGCAGCTCCTGCCGGTTGCCGTGGATGAAGGTGAACATATGGGCCCGGATATTACCCGAGCAGGACGGCCACCACCCACAACAGCAGCGTGGAACGGAAGACAAAGCGATCGGACAGCGGCGGCAGATGGGCAATCAGGCGAATCATGGCGGGCTCCTTGATGAATGACATGGCCATCTTGGCGCCCGCCAGGCTCACCACGTGAGCCTTCAATAAAATCCTTTCAAATCATATGCCGGACAGTCAGATCCGATACTGGCTGACGACCTCCTTCATCTTGCGCGCCAGCCCGTCCAGCTCGCCCGCGGTATCCGAGGTGTTCACCGCCGCGGCATGGTTTTCCTCCGACATCTGGGCGATGCGCTCCACCTGCTGGGCAATGCTGGTGCTGGCGATGCCCTGCTCACGAATGGCATCGCTGATTTCGCCGACCCGGCCGACCGCCCGGCC
>DATMTO010000024.1:0-1563 GCA_035564055.1 Rhodocyclaceae bacterium
GCTGGCCGCGCGGCGCACTGACGGAGCTGCTCTGCGACGGCGCCGGGCAAGGCGAAGTTTCGCTCCTGCTGCCAGCCTGCAAACAGTTATGCGCCGACGACGGCTGGCTGATCCTGATTGCACCGCCGTATCCGCTGCATGCCGCCGCAGTTGCCGCAGCCGGAATTCCGCTAGAGCGTTTGCTGGTCGTCGCCCCACCTGCCATGAAGCAAGGCAGCAAAGCGGCGGAACTCAATACCCTGTGGGCCGCCGAACAGGCATTGAACAGCGACGCGCCCGCCGCCGTGCTGTGCTG
Organism: Rhodocyclaceae bacterium; assembly: GCA_035564055.1. GTDB lineage: Bacteria > Pseudomonadota > Gammaproteobacteria > Burkholderiales > Rhodocyclaceae. The sequence continues at coordinate 296 of DATMTO010000024.1, forward strand.
GAGCACCGCGGCGGACAGCAAGTCGGTACGGCGCCTGCAACTCGCCGCAGCGAGCGGTCACGCGGTCACTTTTCTGCTGCGCCCGACGCGCACCGCGCGTGAATCCTCATCTGCCGTACTGCGCTTGCGGGCTCAGGCTGCACAGGACGGCGGTATCAACGTCGAAATTCTCAAACGGCGCGGACCGCCACTGACGACACCATTGCATCTGTCCCTGTCGCGGCCGGCGCCATGGAAATCGCATGAACGCCCAGCGCGCTCACCTCAATCTGCCCTTGTCACGCATGGAAACGCTCTGGCTCGCCCTCTACCTGCCGCAACTGTCGCTCGACATCCATCCGGCCTTGGCGCCGGGTAAAGCGGTCGTCGCGCAGAACCGCATCGTTGCCTGCGACGCTGCGGCGCTGCAGGCTGGCGTGCGCCCCTGGATGAAACCGGCACTGGCGCGCTCGTTGCTGCCCAACATCGCTATCCTGCCGCGCGATGCCGATGCCGAGCAGGCCTTGCTGAACGCCCTGGCCTGCTGGGCCGGTACGTGGACGCCGCGTATTTGCGTGGTGCCGCAGACCGGCCTGCTGCTGGAGATCGGCAGCTGCCTGCGCCTCTTTGGTGGTTTCGAACGTCTGCACGGCGCCATCATTGCCGGCCTGAATGCGCAGGGCTATGTCGTATGCAGCGCCGCTGCGCCGGTGGCGCAAGGCGCACTGTGGCTGGCACTGGCCGGCAAGAACGGCGTACGCGTCGATCGCGACGCCATGTCCGCGGCACTCGATGCCCTGCCCCTCTCGGCCGTGGCCAACGAACTGCCGGCCGACTGCATTACACGCCTCAACAGTTTCGGTCTGAGCACGCTCGGCGAGGTCCGCCGCCTGCCGCAATCGGCGCTGACACGCCGCATTGGCACCGGCGTGATGCTGACACTCGCCTGCACCTATGGCGAGGTGCCGGACATGCGCGAGGCATTCGTCTTCCCGAGCCGTTTCGATCTGCGGCTTGAACTACCGGTGCCCGTGGACAATGCGGAAGCACTGCTCTTCGCCAGCCGGCGCCTGGTCCAGGCCCTGAGCGGCTGGCTGACCACGCGCCAGGGCGGTGTGCGCGAATGCATGCTGCTGCTCGAACATCGCCAATGCGCAGCGACGCCGGTAGCGCTACGCTTCGCCGAGACCCTGCGCGATGGCGTGCGCATTGAAGCCATCCTGCGCGAACGCCTGCCGCGCATTATCCTGAAAACGCAAGTCGAGGCCTTGCATCTCGTGGCCGATAGC
>DATMTO010000025.1:0-6356 GCA_035564055.1 Rhodocyclaceae bacterium
GTGCGTAGGGCAGGTCGTAGACGCCGTCCATCTCTGGGGTGGACAGCGGCAGCGGCGGCGGATTCAGCCACACGTCGCGCTTGCCCGGGCCGGTGCCAGTGGCTTGCACCAGCGCGCGCGCATTCCCCGGGTTCGATTCGAGGTGAAAGGTACGCGAGGCGTGGGCGTAGAGAATGTCGTCTTCCTGCACGGTTTCATAGGACGGCAGACGCACCACGGTCATGGCGCGTTCAAGTTTACGTTGCGCCTGGCGTTCCGACTTGGCGTTGAGCGCCGCGGTCAGCTTGGCATCCAGCTTGACCGTGGCGGTGGCCGCCGGCGGAGTTGCGGTCTTGGCGGGTTCCATGGCGTAGGGATCGGGATGCTGCGCCAAGGGTGCGCCCGGAGTATCGACCGTGGTCGAGTCGACCTCGGTCCAGCCCTCGGGCTTGGAGCCGTGCGGAACCATGAAGGCGGTACCGCGCACGTCGCGGATGTTGGCTATCGGTTCGCCCTTGGCGAGACGGTGCGTGACTTCAACCAGCGCACGCTCCGCATTGCCGAACAGCAACAGGTCGGCCTTGCTGTGCGGCAGGATCGATTGCCGCACCTTGTCCGACCAGTAGTCGTAGTGGGCGATACGCCGCAAGCTCGCCTCAATGCCGCCGATGATGATGTTGGCGTCCGGGTAGGCTTCGCGGCAGCGCTGCGAATAGACGATGACCGCCCGATCCGGACGCTTGTTGGGCTCGGCGCCCGGCGTATAGGCGTCGTCGGAACGGATTTTCCTGTCGGCGGTGTAGCGGTTGACCATCGAATCCATATTGCCGGCACTGACGCCGAAATACAGATTGGGCTTGCCTAATGATCTAAAAGCGTCGGCCGATTGCCAGTCCGGCTGACTGATGATGCCAACCCGAAAACCCTGCGCTTCAAGCAGGCGGCCGACCAGCGCCACGCCGAAGCTCGGGTGGTCAATATAGGCGTCGCCATTGACGAGAATGATGTCGCAGGAGTCCCAGCCGAGCTTGTCCATTTCGGCGCGCGACATGGGCAAAAACGGCGCGGTGCCGAAGCGTTTGGCCCAATACGGGCGCCAGGAAAACAGCGCCTTGGGTTGGCTCTGGGGTTGGCTTTGTGGTGCGGGGGCGTTCATCCCCGCATTTTACAGGCTGGACAGGGACTTAGATAGGACTGAATGCGCTGGAAGTTGGATTCAGGCAGGCTTCCAGCGGCTTTGTGCGGAGAGGTGTTTCGCTAGAAACTCCATCTGATCGGCGAGGATGTTGCGATTCGAGAGAATCAGATACTCGGCCTTGTTCGGCACATACGGTGCGTAGAGCAGGGGCATGTGGGCTTCTTCGGGGGTGCGGCCGCTCTTGTGCTGGTTGCAGGGGCGGCAGGCGGTGACTACGTTCATCCACCTGTCCTTGCCGCCTTGCGATACGGGGATTACATGGTCGCGGGTCAGCTTGGCGCCGACGAGGTGATTGCCGCAATAAGCGCAGATATGGCGGTCGCGGCTGAACAGCTCGCGGTTGGATAGCGGCGGCGTCTGGTTCATCGTCTTCGACAACACCGACTTGCCTTTGATGGCGATGATGCTGTTGGTCTCGATGTGCGAGCGTTCGCCGGTGATGCGGCTGGTGCCCCCCTGGAAGCTGAAGTGGCGGTCGCCGGCCTCCCAGGCCACCAGTTCCTTGGCCTGATAGACACACGCCATCTGCCAGCTGACCCAGCGATGCGGGGTGCCGTACATGTCCAGCGTCAGAATCAGGGGCGAACCGGGCATACTGTTTTCCTCAACTAGAAACTAGAATCAGGTCAGTGGGTTAAGCGCACCATCAAGCTTTGACGATAGCCTAGCAGAGGGCCGACAACTTGCAAACAGTCGAATACCGCGGATTTGCAGGGCAATTCCCGATCTGGTTGCGGGCGCAGGTCGATGTCTGGCGTATGCCGCTGCTGCTTTCATTGCTATTGCATGTCGGCCTGTTCTGGCCGCAAGGCCTGTCCCCTGCGGCGGCCGGGCGCATTGAGGCGACCGGGCCGGCCAACTTGAACGCTACGCTGAAGCCGCGCGCGCCCACCGATGCAAGCTCGGTAAACGGGCCTACCGAGCCTTTGCGTCATGCCTCTGTCACGCAATCTTCATCCCGGCGCATGCCGCCGTTGCCGCGCGAGCCGGCGCGTGCCATCGAGTCGGCGCCGCCGGCTACGCGGCTTGAGGTATCGACCGGCCTCGACGCCGGCGCGCTGCGCAGCTATCGGCTCTCGCTGGCGCGTGCAATGATGGCGGGCGAGCTGCATCGTCGCTTGCGTGATCCTGCGCTGGCCGGCCGTGTGGAGATTGGTGTCGCGCTCGCCGCCAATGGTCTGGTGCGGGAGGTTGTGCTGCTGCACGGCAGCGGCATTGCCTCTCTGGACGAAACGGTACTTGCCGCCGTTGGCGCGGCGGCGCGCGAGACATCCGTCCCCGCGGCGATGCAGGGGCGCGATTTCGTGATTGCACTGCCGGTTGAGGTGGGCGCAACAGACGCTGCGCCGGCGGCTTTGGCGACTACTTCGGCGGCGGGCCGATGATGTCGAAGCTGCGGAAGGGGTAGTGACCGTTTTTGCGGTCGGCGAAATAGTGCTGCAGCGTTTGCTTGACAGTACGGAAGGCGAGCTCGTCCCAGGGGATTTCGCTTTCGTCGAACAGTCGCGCTTCCAGTGTTTCCTCACCCGGCTTGAACTCGGGGCTGAGCAGGCGGGCGCGATAGAAGCCGTGGATCTGGCTGATGTGCGGCACGCTGATCATGGTGTACAGATCGAGCAGCTCGATCTGCGCGCCGGCCTCCTCGTCGGTTTCGCGTGCGGCAGCCTCGGCGGTGGTCTCGTTATTCTCCATGAAGCCGGCAGGCAGCGTCCATAGGCCGTAACGCGGCTCGATGGCGCGGCGGCACAGCAGCACCTTGTCCGCCCATACCGGCAGGGTGCCGAGCACTAGTTTGGGATTGTCGTAGTGGATTGCGCCGCAATGATCGCAACACTGGCGCGGCAGGCTGTCGCCAGGCGGCACGCGATAGACGGTGCGCTGGCCGCAATGACGGCAATAGGCGGGCGTGTCGGTGGGGAGCGGGACGGTGCCGGAAGTCATGCCCAATTTTATCCGGCAAAGGCGCGCAGGGGGAATTGACCTACATGTTGCGCGCCGCCCAATAAACTCAAGCATTCCACCTCGACGCCGATACTCCTTGGTGCGGCTGTGCAATAATTGGCTTGAAATCAGGCAGGATCATGACGAACAGATACGGTGGCAAGGTGGGTGGCAGGCAGGTGAGTATGTCCTGGGAGAGGCCATGAGTACGCCCGAGTTGTCGAAGTTCGAACAGATGAAGGCGAACGGCGAGCTGCCTTCGCCCAAGGGCGCAGCGCTGGCCATCGTTCGTCTGACCCAACGCGATGATGTTTCCATCGCCGATCTTGCCAATGCGATCAAGACCGATCCTGCCTTCGTCGGGCGCCTGCTCAAGGCGGCCAACGGCGCCAGTCTGGGACGTCGGCGACCGGTGGCCTCGGTCCAGGAGGCGTTGACCATCCTCGGGCTGCCCGCAGTCCGCGGCCTGGCACTCGGTTTTTCCCTGATCTCCTCGCACCGCAGCGGCGCCTGCCGCAATTTCGACTACGGTCAGTACTGGTCGAAATCGCTGGTGCGCGCGATCGCGCTGCAGGCGGTCGCCGTGCGCACGCATCATCTCGCGTCCGAAGAGGCCTTCTGTCTCGGCCTGCTTTCCTGTATCGGCGACCTTGCCCTGGCAACGCTTTATCCGGAAGAGTTTTCGCGCATCCTGGCCGAGACCGACAGCAGCCCGCGCAGCGTGCTGCTGTCCCGCGAACGCGCGGCTTTCGTGCTCGACTGCAATGCGCTGACCGCAGCGATGCTCCAGGACTGGGGCATGCCTTCTCCCTTCATCGCCGTGGTCGGATTCTGTGAGCGTCCCGAGAACGCGCCGTTCTCGGAGGGCTCGCGCCAGGCCAATATGTTGCAGTCGCTGGTGCTGGCGAGTTATGTCGCCGATGTGTGCATGGCGGCGGAGGAAATGCGGCGCAGCATGGTGCCCCAGCTCTACATGCTGGGCAGCCGCCTGTCGCTGGACGCGGAAACGATCACCTTGATGTGCGATCAGGTGGTCGCCGACTGGCATGAGTGGGGAGCTCTGCTCAGCGTCGACGCGGTCACGCTGCCGCCGTTCGAAGAGCTGTCGCGCCCGCCGGCGCCGCCCAAGGTGGTGAGCGCGGTCGATCCGTCGCAGGCTGCGCCCGAGCAACACAATATGCGCGTCCTGGTGGTGGACGACGACGCGAGCATGCGGGCGGTGCTGGCGGCGCTGCTGTCGCGCGCCGGGCACGAGGTATTCGTCGCTTCCAACGGACGACAGGCTTTCGAGATGGCGCTCGACCTGCGCCCCCAGATCATGATTGCCGATTGGCTGATGCCGGAGATGGACGGCATTGAATTGACTGTCGCGCTGCGCCAGACGCGTATCGGTCGCGCGGTGTACATCATTCTGTTGACCGGTCTCGAGGACGATACGCGGCTGGTCGAGGCCTTCGAAGCCGGCGCCGACGACTTCATCAGCAAGCCGCTCAAGCCGCGGGTGCTGGAAGCGCGTCTGCGCGCCGGCCAGCGGGTCGTTCTGCTGCAGCAGGAGATCGAGCGCGACCGTACCGATATTCAGCGCTTTGCCGCCGAACTCGCGGTGACCAATCGGCGCCTGCAGGAAATGGCGCAGACCGATTCGCTGACCGGCGTGCCGAATCGTCGTTATGCCATGGATCGCTTGCAACAGGAGTGGGCCGAGGCCGTGCGCACTGGCCGCAGCCTGGCCTGTCTGGTGGTAGACCTGGATGGCTTCAAGGGCATCAACGACAACAATGGCCACGATGTCGGCGATGCCGCCTTGCGTCTGGCGTCAGTGGCCATGAAGAATGCCTTGCGCGTCAACGACGTCGTCTGCCGTACCGGCGGCGACGAGTTCCTGGCGATTTGCCCCGACACTCCGCTGGAGGCCGCCATGATCTGTGCCGATCGCGTGCGCGCCGCCGTTGCTGCGGCGCGACTGCCGATTTCGGGCGGCGAAATGGGCATGACGGTGAGTATTGGTGTTGCCGTGCGCGAGGACGCCATGAGCAGTCCGGATGCACTGGTGAAGGTCGCTGATCAGGGCGTCTACCAGGCCAAGGCGGAGGGGCGCGATCGTTATGTGGCGACCCAATATGCCGGTCCGCCGGGCAAACAATAGCGACGTCTGATTCCATCGCAGAAACATTTGCCTAGGTTGTTTTTGTAAGGGTTTTTCTTACAGTGTTGCCGGTCTGATTGCGACAACAAATAGACAAACACGACGATATTCCTTCTTGTCATTCCTGTCGATAATGGATTCACTGCCGCAGAGGGCATCCGGTCGGGTGTTCAGGTGCGGTCCCTATCCAGGAGTGCATGATGAATCCGACGGACACCTACAACGACATAAAGGAAGTCAATCTTGCCTACCTGATGCTGGCCCAGAACATGGTGCGTTCGGATCGCGAAGCCGCCATTTTCCGCCTTGGCATCAGCGTTGAGATCGCCGACATCCTTGAACGTCTGACGCCGGGCCAGGTTCTCAAGATGGCCAGCTCCGACATGCTGCTGTGCAACTTCCGCTTCGACGACACCCTGCTGCTGAATCTGCTCTCCAACCATGAGCGCGATCGCGGTGTCGGCCAGATCCACGCTGCCATCCTTGCAGCCGGCAAGCCGGTCGAAGCCGTCGCGTGAGCACGGGGGTGCGCATGCGCAACAAGTCCGTCATCTCCGAAGCGAGAGACATCCGTCTGGCCATCGATCTGATCGAGCTGGGTGCCCGCCTGCAGATGCTCGAAGCCGAGACCAACCTCTCGCGCGAGCGTCTGCTCAAACTGTACAAGGAAGTGAAGGGCGAGTCGCCGCCCAAGGGCATGCTGCCTTTTTCGACCGACTGGTTCATGACCTGGCAGCCGAACATCCATGCTTCCCTGTTCATGGCTTACCACCGTTTTCTGGGCAAACACACTGAACTGAAGGGTCTGGAACTCATCATCAAGGCCTATCGCATGTACCTTGATCAGACTCGTCGCTGCGGTATGGACATGGTGCTGTCGTTGACCCGCGCCTGGACCATGGTGCGTTTCTTCGACGCCAACATGCTGCAACTGGCGACCTGTCGTGAATGTAGCGGTGAATTCGTTTCGCATGCCTACGATCCGACCAAGGGCTATGTCTGCGGTCTTTGCCACATGCCGGCCCGTGCCGGCAAGACGCGCCGCGCCGCCGAAGCGCGCGCTGCGGAGCAGAGCCTGGCTCAGCACTAAAC
>DATMTO010000026.1:0-2726 GCA_035564055.1 Rhodocyclaceae bacterium
TCCTTCTTTTCCTCGGCGATCTGGCCCAGATAGGTGCGCACCAGATTGCTTTCGGCGTAGTTCATCTCGACCAGACGTTTCAGCTGCACCTCCGCCGCGTCGTAGTCGCGCATCTGCATCGACAACAGACCAACCGCGTACATCACGTCCGGATTCAAAGGTTGACGTGCCTGCACGGCCTTGAACTCGCTCAGCGCTTCATCGAAGCGCCGCTCGGCCACCAGCGCACGCGCTAGGCCCAGGCGCGCGTCGATCGCTTCGGGATAGTCGCGTACAAACGGTTGCAGGATCGCAATCACGGCCGCCGGATCGGACTGCACCAGCATGGCCTTGAACAGCGCCGCAAGCTCCCAGTCCGAACGCAGCGCCAGCGCCTTGTCCAGATCGGCATTGGCCTGGGGAATTTCCTTGGCTGCATAGGCGGCCTGCGCGCGCGCGAAATACGCTTCAGGCAACTTCAGATAGGGCTTGGTCGCATCGACCACCACCTTGTACGCAGCTGCCTTGTCCTGCACGCGGGCCAGCACGCGATTGAGGCGCATCAGCGTGGCGGGGGCACCTTCCGGATCGAGCTCCAGGGCGCGCGATAAGTGCTCGGCTACTTCGTCGAGCTTGCCGAAGGCAGCGCCCAACATCACCATCATCTGCTGTGCGGCCGCAGAATTAGGTTCCTGCTCAACCCAGATCCGGGTCGCCGACAGTGCTGCATCGAATTGGCGTGCACCCACGGCGACCTCGGCCGCACGCTTGGCGATGCGCGGATCGCGCGTATTGCGCGCCAGATCGAGATAAGCGGCCACCGACAGGGGCAACTGTCCGCGTGCGCCGGCAATCTCGGCGAACATGAACTGATACAGGATTTCGGGCGTCAGATCGGTAACCGGTGCGGTACCGAAGATGCCCTTCTTGTCTTCGGTTTCCGGTGCCGCGTCGGCGGCGCCGGCCCAGCAGGAATATCCGAGCAGTAACGCCCCAAGCAGGGCAGACATGCGAAGGCGACGATAACTCGGGTTCATGGCGCAGTTTTTTGCTTGATTGATTCTTTAGAATGCAGGCATGTTAGCAGGTTCCTCCGACCTCCTCTGACCATGCCCGAACTTCCAGAAGTCGAAGTCACGCGTCTCGGCATCGCCCCCGGTCTGACCGGTCGGCGGGTGACCGCCGTCGTCGCGCGCACTCCCAAGCTACGTTACCCGATTCCCGTCGATCTTCCTCTGTTGTTATGTGACAGGGTGTTGCAATCGGTCGATCGCCGCGCCAAGTATCTGCTGCTTGGATTCGAACACGGCCGCCTGCTGCTGCATCTGGGCATGAGCGGCAGCTTGCGGCTGCTGCCGGCGACAACTGCGCCGGAGAAGCACGACCATCTCGATCTCGTATTCGACCAGACCGTGCTGCGCCTGCGCGACCCGCGCCGCTTCGGTTCTGCGCTGTGGCTACCCGAATGGGACAGCCACGCCCTGCTCGACGTGCTCGGACCCGAGCCACTGGCCGACACCTTCACCGCCCGATGGCTGCACGCCGCCCTTAAGAAGCGCGGTACTGCCATCAAGCCGACACTGATGGACGGACATCTGGTAGTCGGGATCGGCAACATTTACGCCTCGGAAAGCCTGTTCCGTGCGCGCATCAATCCGAAGACAGCCGCCAACAAGGTTTCGCTGCAACGTCTCGAACGCCTGGTGCCGGAAATCAAGGCAACCCTCACCGCCGCCATTGCCAAGGGTGGTAGCACACTGCGCGACTTCATTCACTCGGACGGCAGCTCCGGATACTTTCAGCAGGAATATTTCGTCTATGGCCGCGACGGTGAGCCGTGCAGGGTCTGCGGTACGACGATCAAGCGACTGGTCCAGGGACAACGCGCCACTTTTTATTGTCCGAGCTGCCAGCGATAAGCCCTTCCCCTTGAACGGGTCAGGCGGCCGGCTTATTTGCCGGTCAGCTTGACGTACTTCGCCATCAGACCTTCGTGGCTCTCGACGTTGTCCGGGTCGTTGGGAATGCAATCGACCGGGCAGACCTCGCGGCACTGCGGCGTATCAAAGTGTCCCACGCACTCGGTGCACTTGCTCGGGTCGATCTGGTAGATCTCGTCGCCCTGCGAAATTGCCTCGTTCGGGCATTCCGGTTCGCAAACGTCGCAGTTGATGCACTCGTCGGTGATCATCAGGGACATGTCAGCTCCTCGCCTTGATCTTCTCGGCCAGACGCTTGGCCACGTGGGGGTGCACGAACTTCTCGACCGGCCCGCCCAGGGCGGCAATCTCGCGCACCATGGTGGCGGAAATGAACATGTACTGTTCGCCCGGCGTCAGAAACACGGTCTCGACCTCGGGATACAGATTGCGGTTCATGCCGGCCATCTGAAATTCGTACTCAAAATCGGACACGGCGCGCAGACCGCGCAGGATGACCTCGGCGTGGTTCTCGCGCATGAAGTCCATGAGCAGGCAGTTGAAGCCCTTGATCTGCACATTCGGCAGATCCTTGAGCACTTCGCGCGCAATCTCGACGCGTTCCTCCAGGCAGAAGAAGGGCCGCTTGCTGGAGCTCTCGGCGATGCCGACGATGACGTTGCCGAACAGGCTGGCGGCACGACGCACTAGGTCTTCATGACCATTGGTCAGCGGGTCGAAGGTGCCGGGATAGACGGCAATGGTTTTGCTCATGTGATCAACCTAAAAAACGATGGCTTGCAACGCCCGGCGCTGCGGCGCCGCTTG
>DATMTO010000027.1:0-6891 GCA_035564055.1 Rhodocyclaceae bacterium
GGTAGCCACACCAAGCGCCTGGGTCGTGTTGTAGACACCGAGGGCAGCGCCCTTGGCGCGCGCCGGCGCCACCCGCGAAATCAGCGAAGGCAGCATCGCTTCAAGAATATTGAAGGCAACGAAGAAGCTGACCAGGCCGGCCACAATCGCCGTGAAATGACGGCTCTCCAGCCACAACGCCAGCAGCGTTGCGACCAGCAGCGCAATCGCCGTCATGAAAACCTGCTGCACCTTGTTATGACGCTCGGCAACGATGATCGCCGGCACCATCAGCACGAAAGAGGCAAGCACCGCGGGCAGGTACACCTTCCAGTGCTCCGCCACGGGGAAATTGCCGCTACTGACCAGTAGTCCCGGCACTACGACGAACATGGCCATCTGCACCATGTGCAGAGTGAAAATGCCGAAATTCAGGCGGATCAGCTGCGGATTGCGCAGCACTTCGCGGAACGGCACCTTGGGGCCGGGCTGTACGGGCGGCGGCGTGGGCACGACCCAGGCAATCAGACCGATGGCGCCGGCCGCCAGTACTGCGGTCAGCCAGAAGATGCCGGCCATGCCGATCTGCGCATACAGCAGTGGCGCGCCCACCAGGGAGACGGCAAAAGCCAGGCCGATGGAGGAACCGATCATGGCCATGATCTTGGTGCGATGCTGCTCGCGGGTCAGATCCGCCGCCAGCGCGGAAACCGCCGCCGAAATCGCGCCGGCGCCTTGAATCACGCGGCCCACGAGTATCCACCACAAATCCTGCGCCAAGGCGGCCACGATCGAGCCGGCCACAAACAACAACAGGCCGCCGATGATCACGCGTTTGCGGCCCCAGCGATCCGAGGCCATGCCGAAGGGGATCTGGAAGATGGCCTGGGTCATGCCGTAGGCGCCGAGTGCGACACCCACCAAGGTCAGGTTGTCGCCGCCTGGCAGATGCTTGGCATGCACGGCGAAGACCGGCAGGATCAGGAACAGCCCGAGCATGCGCAAGGCGAATACGGCCGCCAGCGAGGCGCCAGCACGGACCTCGGCGCGGGTCATGGGATCGGGATTGGGGCGAGCCACAGGAATGTAACGGCGCAAGCGGAATGAATGGGCGAAGCGGCCATTATACGGTGCTTGTGCGGGATGCTCACACGCGGCCGGGCCGGCCAGCGGAGCACGGTCTGGCCTGTTTTGCCCATTAAATGCTTTGCTGGGTTTGTCACCCGAGTGGGGGTATATTAGCGGATTGCCCTGACGGGCTCCGGCCTCGGCCGGGACCCCTTCAAACGCACCCAGCTCTAGGCACCATGGAATACATCCGGATACGCGGCGCTCGCACGCACAACCTCAAGAACGTCAATCTCGACCTCCCGCGCAACCAGCTCACCGTGATCACCGGCCTGTCCGGCTCCGGCAAGTCCTCGCTGGCTTTTGACACGCTGTACGCAGAAGGCCAGCGACGCTATGTCGAATCGCTGTCGGCTTACGCGCGCCAGTTCCTGCAGCTGATGGAAAAGCCCGACGTCGACCTGATCGAAGGTCTGTCGCCGGCGATTTCCATCGAGCAGAAGGCCACCAGCCACAACCCGCGCTCGACCGTCGGCACCGTCACCGAGATCCACGACTATCTGCGCCTGTTGTTCGCGCGCGCCGGTACGCCACATTGCCCTGATCACGGCCAGCCGCTCGCCGCCATGAGCGTGGCGCAGATGGTCGACCACGTGTTGGCACTACCCGAAGACACCAAGCTGATGATCCTCGCGCCCGTGGTTTCGGGCCGCAAGGGCGAGCAGCAAGATCTTTTCACTGAGCTGCGCGCCCAGGGTTTCGTCCGCCTGCGTGTGGACGGCGAGATCTACGAGATCGATGCGCTGCCAAAACTCACCAAGAGCCAGAAGCATGACGTCGACGTCGTCGTCGATCGTCTCAAGGTGCGTGCCGACCAGCGCCAGCGCCTGGCCGAGTCCTTCGAAACGGCGCTGACCCACGCCGAGGGTCGCGCCGTCGCACTGGAAATGGACAGTGGCGTAACGCATCTGTTCTCGGCCAAGTTCGCCTGTCCGATCTGCAGCTACTCGCTGCCCGAACTCGAACCTCGCCTGTTCTCCTTCAATAATCCGATGGGCGCCTGTCCGAGCTGCGACGGCCTCGGCCAGATCCAGTTCTTCGATCCCTCGCGCGTCGTCGCCTATCCGCATCTGTCGCTGGCTGCCGGGGCCATCAAGGGCTGGGACCGGCGCAACCAGTTCTATTTCCAGATGATCGAGAGCCTCGCCGCTCACTATGCGTTCGACGTCGGCACCGCTTTCGAAGACCTGCCTGCGCAGGCGCAGCAGATCGTGCTGCACGGCTCGGGCAAGGATCAACTGCGCTTCACCTATCTGAACGAGCGCGGCCAGCGCACGACCAAGACGCATGCCTTCGAAGGCATCGTGCCCAGTCTCGAGCGCCGCTACAAGGAAACCGACTCGGTCATGGTGCGTGAGGAGCTGTCCAAGTACCTCAACAACAAGCCCTGTCCCGAATGCGCCGGTACCCGCCTGCGCAAGGAAGCGCGCCACGTGCACGTCGGCGACAAGAACATCTCCGAGATCAGCCACATGTCGCTGATCACCACGCGCGACTACTTCAATCTGCTCAAGCTCGACGGTCATCGCGCCCAGGTGGCGGAAAAGATCGTCAAGGAAATCACCAGCCGACTGTCCTTCTTGATCAACGTCGGCCTCGATTATCTGTCGCTTGACCGCTCGGCCGAAACATTGTCCGGCGGCGAAGCGCAACGCATTCGCCTGGCTTCGCAGATCGGTTCGGGACTCACCGGTGTGATGTACGTGCTCGACGAGCCCTCGATCGGCCTGCACCAGCGCGACAACACGCGCCTGCTCGAAACCCTGACCAGCCTGCGCGATCTCGGCAATACCGTGATCGTGGTCGAGCATGACCAGGAAGCCATCGAAACGGCCGACTATGTAGTGGACATCGGTCCCGGCGCCGGTGAACATGGCGGACGCATTATCTCGCAGGGCACGCCGCAGGAAGTCACCGCCGATCCGAATTCGCTGACCGGCGCCTACCTGTCCGGCCGACGCCGCATCGCCGTGCCGAAGAAGCGCGCCGCACCTGATCCCGAGCGCCAGCTGGTCATCCACAACGCCAGCGGAAATAATCTGAAGCAGGTGGACATGAGCATTCCGGTCGGCCTCTTGAGCTGCATCACCGGGGTGTCTGGTTCCGGCAAGTCGACGCTGATCAATGACACCCTGTACGCGGCCGCGGCACGCCATCTTTATGGTTCGTCGGCTGAGCCCGCTGCGCACGACGCGATTCTCGGCCTCGAATACTTCGACAAGGTCATCAACGTCGACCAGTCGCCGATCGGCCGTACGCCGCGCTCCAACCCGGCCACCTACACTGGCGTACTGACGCCGATCCGGGAGCTCTACGCCGGCGTGCCGGCAGCGCGCGAACGCGGCTACGGCCCCGGCCGCTTCAGTTTCAACGTCAAGGGTGGCCGCTGCGAGGCCTGCCAGGGCGATGGCATGATCAAGGTCGAGATGCATTTCCTGCCCGACATCTTCGTGCCCTGCGACGTCTGTCACGGCAAGCGCTACAACCGCGAGACACTAGAGATCCGCTATAAGGGCAAGACCATTCACGAAGTGCTGCAAATGACGGTGGAACAGGCGCGCGAGTTCTTCGACGCCGTACCGGTGGTGGCGCGCAAGCTGCAAACCCTGATTGATGTCGGCCTGTCCTACATCACCCTGGGTCAGTCGGCCACCACCCTGTCGGGTGGCGAGGCACAGCGCATCAAGCTGGCGCTGGAGCTTTCCAAGCGCGACACAGGCCGCACGCTGTATATCCTCGACGAACCGACCACCGGGCTGCACTTCCAGGACATCGAAATGCTGCTGGCGGTGGTGCATCGCCTGCGCGATGCCGGCAATACGGTGGTCGTGATCGAGCACAATCTGGATGTGATCAAGACCGCCGACTGGCTGATCGACCTCGGTCCCGAAGGCGGAGATGGCGGCGGCCGCATCATTGCGACGGGCAGCCCGGAAGAGGTTGCCGCCAACACTCTCAGCCACACCGGCCGTTATCTGGCCAAGGTGCTCGAAAACAAACCACTGGGAAAGAAAAACAAGGCCGCCTAGGCGACCGGATGGCGCGAGACGCTTACGCGTCTGAGCCTGGCTGACAGGCTCAGACGCCGTCTATGCTTTTCTGCGCGGGGATCTCGACGCGATTGCGGCCGCGCGCCTTGGCCACATAAAGAGCGCCGTCGGCCTTGGCCAGCAGACCGTCCACGGTCGGATCTGCGCCCGGATACTCGGCCACGCCGAAGCTGGCGGTGGCGCGAATCAGCTGGTCGCCGTCGCTGACCGGATTCTGTTCGAAGGCCTGCCGGATACGCTCGATGGCTTGAATGGCCTCGGGCAGCGGCGTGCCCGGCATGAGAATGGCGAACTCCTCACCGCCGAGACGTCCTACCGTGTCGACTTCGCGTACCGAAGCCGCCAGCAAATTGGCGCGATCGACCAAGACGTGGTCGCCAGTCGCATGCCCGAAAGTATCGTTGATGGTCTTGAAGTGATCGAGGTCGAGTACGGCCACGGTTAGCGGGTTGCCGTAGCGCTGCGCCCGCAGCACCTCCTGGTCAGCAGCCTGCATGAAGGCGCGCCGGTTGGGAATGCCGGTCAGCACGTCCATACGGGCCAGCAGCTCGGCCTCCTCCTTGCGCTTGCGCAGCTCCTCTGTCGCCTGCTCAACCTTCTGCTGCAGCTCGCCATGCGCCAGCGTCACACGCTCGGCCATGGCGTTGATATTGTGGCCCAGCGATTCCAGTGTGCGCACTTCCTCGGGAATGACACGCGCGCCGAGTTCGCCGCGCCCGATGCGCTCGACCACGTCAATGATGTGAACGAGCGGCCGCGTAATGCCCCGCGCCATGCGCAAAGCCAGCCACACGCCAAGCAGCAAGCCTCCCAGCGCGATGTCGAGGCCGATCAGCATCTGCGTATTGCGCACCTCGACGAGACGCTGACGCGACACATCAAGCACGACGTAACCGGAAATCCGCGACGTGGTGCGCACGCCCGGCACCGCATCACTGTAGATGTCATCCACGGGCAGAACGGTCCGATTGACCGGAACCACGAGGACAATACGATCTGCCTTTTCCAGCACCGACTCGCGCTCGCCCAGCTCCAGAGGTATCGGCGAACTGTCGCCGACGCGCACCAGGTTTTGGCCGCGTTCGCTCAGAATCGCCACGCCGAGAATGTCGGGATCACCCTTATGCGCGGCATCGGCGAGCGCCCGCAGGATTTCACGGCTGCCGGAGAAAATGCCGTACTCAGCCGCGGTACCAAGCTGCTTGGCAATTGCCCGGCCGCGCTCCTTCAGCGCGACTTCGACTTCATGGAAGTTCCAGCTCACATAGATGACGGACAGCAGCGTCGCCACCAGGATCGCCGGTAGCAGCGCCAGCATCAGCATGTGGTTGCGGAAGCCGAGTCCCTTCACATACCCTCCCGGCCCTGCAGCTGCAGGCGCAAGGCGTCCTCGCTCAGGCGGAAACCGAGCGAACGTGCCACGTTTACATTGACGCTGACCACGAACTCGGCCGGCATCTGTAATGCAGGCACCGGCGTTTCAGCGAGCAGGCTGCGGGCCATGCGGGCGGTCTGGCTGCCGATCTGCCTGGGCGTCGAGTACAGCGCCAGCATGGCGCCGGCGCGTACATAGGCGGGGGAAAAACCGATCAATGGAACCCTTTGGCGATAGGAGGCAAGCAGGACGTTCTGGATCGTCCCCCCGTTGTACACAGTTGTATCCGGAACAGCCAGCAGCAAGTCGTTTTCTTCAAGCACCCTGCGCAGCGTCGGATAAATATCTGCATCGCCACCCACGGTATAAATGTTAGCTTGCAGCCCCAGATCGGCCGCCGCCTTGTCGAACTGCGATTGGCTCCACAGAGAGTCGGGGCCCAGCATCACGCCAACCCGCCGCATATTCGGGAAAGCATACCGCAACAAGGCCATCTGCCGCACGGCCGGCTGGTCCAGCACGACGGCGGTGACAGGCCCGGTCATCTTGCGCCGCTGTGCCTCGAACACAGAGCGCGGCAATAGGCTTGCCAGCAGTGGGGTTCGTCCGATGCGGCCGCTGGCAGAAGCCTCGGCTAGGCCGACAAAGGCGGGTGATCCAACGCTGACGATGAGCTTTACCTGAGCTGCCCCTCCCTGGGCAACTTCAGTCCAAGGTCGGATCGATACATCCACCTGTGCATCAGCACGTAGCAGGCTATTACGCACCTCTTCCGCCACAGCGCCATAGTCGGCACTACCCTCGCTAATGGCGATCCATACGGTCGCTGCTTGCGCTCTCAGTATCTGGCAGCTCAGCAGCAACAGAATCAGGAGGCCGCGCAAGTACAAGTGCAAGTCAGATCTCCGTACGGAAGGTCAGGAAGGTTCGACGTTGCACAACGGGAACGACAGGGTTTCGATTGGCACTGGTTGGGCTGAGAAATTCGAGATGATCCCCATCCAGCGACTGCACAGTCAACGCTAGCTCGCTCTTTGCACTGCCGATACGAAAGTGCTTGGCCAGACGCAGATTGGTCGTTCCGTAACTGGGAATTCTGTCGGATGGTTGGCTACGCCAACTCAGACTGCCGACATACGAATACGTCACCCCCAACTCCCAGTCGCTCGGCAGATCCTGGAACCATGCGACCGTATAAATATTTCCGGGTGTGGCCTTCTCTAGGCTCGTACTCTGCTCCGAGATCACTCGCGTGCGTGACTGGGCCCACCACAGACGGCTTCCCTCATACGGACGCCATTGCACTTTATACTCCCAGCCCCGGGTATCGGCACTGTATTCGTTACGGTATTCCTTAAC
>DATMTO010000028.1:0-7910 GCA_035564055.1 Rhodocyclaceae bacterium
ACAAACCGAACAGCAAACCCGGTACAACAAAAAAGCCTGGCCGGACGGGCCAGGCTTTTCAAGAATTCTGGTGGGTTGTGAAAGATTCGAACTTTCGACCTACGGATTAAGAGTCCGCTGCTCTACCAACTGAGCTAACAACCCAACTTTTACTGCAGTACTGCGAAGCCCGTCATTATAACAACTTTTTTCAGTCGGTGGTGGGTCGTGCGTGACTCGAACACGCGACCAACGGATTAAAAGTCCGCTGCTCTACCGACTGAGCTAACGACCCGCCGAGCAGGAAAGCGCGAAATTATAGGCGACGGTCTGCATGTGTGTCAAACAAAAACATGCAATGCGTGATGATTTTTCATCGCGCATTTTCACGGCACAGCTCAGCTCGATTGATAGCGCGTCGGATCATCCACATGCGCCGCGACAAAACCCTCATGGCGCAAGCGACACGAGTCGCAAACACCGCAGGCGCAGCCGTCAGCGTCAGCCTGATAGCAGGACACCGTCATTGCATAGGGGACGCCTAGTCGCGTACCTGCGGCGATGATTTCCGCCTTGGAGAGATCAATCAGCGGTGCATGAACACGCAGATGCCCACCTTCCACGCCAGCCTTGGTGGCGAGATTCGCCATGCGCTCGAACGCTGCAATATATTCCGGCCGGCAGTCGGGATAACCCGAGTAATCGACCGCATTTACGCCGACAAAAATATCGCGGGCGCTCAGCACTTCTGCCCATGCCAGCGCCAGCGACAACATGACGGTGTTACGTGCCGGCACATAGGTCACGGGAATGCCAGGCTGAACGCCTTCGGTCGGGACGGCTATCGAAGTGTCGGTCAAGGCAGAGCCGCCGAACTGCGCCAGATCGAGCTTCAGCGTACGGTGCGATGCCGCACCCAGCGCCTCGGCCACATTGTCGGCGGCCGCGAGCTCGACACGATGACGTTGGCCGTAGTCGAAGGAAAGGCAATGGCAGGCAAAGCCCTGCTCGCGCGCCAGCGCGAGCACCGTGGCTGAATCAAGCCCGCCGGAAAGCAGCACCACAGCGGGCGCGCCAAGATTGTCGGCCATGTCAGCGGGCACGTTCGCTCCCCCACAAAATCTTGTGCAACTGCAATTGAAAGCGCACCGGCAAGCGGTCACGCACCACCCACTCCGCCAGCGTCGTCGGCGACAGCTGGCCTTGCACCGGAGAAAAAAGCACCGCGCAACGTTCGCTCAAGTGCTCGCGCTTGAGCACGTCAACCGCCCAAGCGTAGTCAGCCTCGGAGGCAAGTACGAATTTGACTTCATCGTGTGCGTTGAGCAGCGGGATGTTCTCCCAGCGGTTCTTGTCCACCTCACCCGAGTCCGGCGCCTTCAGGTCCATGATGCGCGCCACGCGACTGTCGACCTCGCCGATGTCGAGCGCACCACTGGTTTCCAGCGATACCGAATAGCCCGCATCGCACAGCGCCTTCAGCAAACCGATGCATGCCTTCTGCGCCAGCGGCTCGCCGCCGGTGACGCAGACAGTCTTGCAGTCGAATGCGGCGATCCTGGCAAGCACGTCGACAAGCGGCAGCATCTCGCCACCGGAAAACGCATACTCGGTGTCGCACCAGACACAGCGCAAGGGGCAACCCGTCAGACGGACGAACACGGTCGGCAAGCCGACACGCGACGACTCGCCTTGAACGGAGTGAAAAATTTCGCTGATGCGCAGCCGGGATTCGGCCATGATTTACTACCTGAAATTACCGCCTGGAGCTCAATGCTTTTTCTTGAGTCGCTGTTGTGCGGTCTGAGCTGCAGAGCTCTTTGGATATTGCTGCACCAGTGCTTCAAGCGTCCGGAAGCCGGCCTTGCTATCACCGGCATCGAATTGCGCATTGGCCTGACCCAGCATCGCGTCAGGCGCCTTGGGATCGTTCGGCCATCCGGCAACGACGCGCGCATACTGATCAGCCGCCTTGGTGAACTCGCGCAACTGATAGTGGCTGGAAGCCTGCCAGTAGTGGGCGTTCGGTTGGCGCACACTGCCGACGTGGGTACGATTGAATGCAGCAAAGGCATTCACGGCGTCGCGGTAGCGGCCGGCACGCACGAAGCCGAGTGCGACTTCGTAGTCACGCGTGGCAGCGTTTTCGTCCACCGCCGTCTTGGAGCCGGTCGCCTCTCCGCTGGGCAGACTGCCGTCAGCACCCGCTGCTGCGGGTGCTGCGGCGGCTGCAGGTTCCAGCTTGCGCAGACGGGTATCGAGATCAACGTAGAAGTCCTTCTGCCGCTTTTGCGTCGTATCTACGTCATTGCCCAAGACCTCCAGCTGGCCGCGCAGCTTGGCCATATCGGCCCGCATTGCCTCCAGCTGGTTGGCAAACTCCAATTGATTCTTGGTGGCCGTATCCACCGCTTGCTGCATCGCCGTCAACTCGGCGCGCAACTTGTCGATACGTGCCCGGGCCTCACTGTCGTCAAACAATGCAGCATGAGCCGGAACGACCCACGCCAGAAGACAGACAAGGCTCAGGCTGCGCAGCTGAAAACGGCCGACCATTGTTTAAAACTCGCCGGTGTAGAGGATGTCTGCGCGGCGGTTCTGCGCCCAGCACTCTTCGGTCGATTCCATGCAACGCGGCTTTTCCTTGCCCAGGCTGACAGCCTCGACTTGCACTTCGTTGGCACCCAGCAGTTGCAGCGCCTTCTTGACGGCTTCGGCGCGCTTCTGGCCGAGGGCCAGGTTGTACTCGCGGCTGCCGCGTTCGTCGGCGTTACCCTGGATCAGCATCTTGTACTTCGGATTGGCCTGCAGGAACTTGGCGTGCTGCTCGAGCACCGGCTTGAACTCGGCACGAATGGCATAGCTGTCGAGATCAAAGAAGATTTCGCGCTTGGACAGCGGGCTCTTCGGGTCCTTCAGGCGGGCCGGGCTGTACATGCCGCCGTTATCGACCGGGTTGAGGACATCACGGCCACTACGATCTTCGACACCCGAAGCGTTCTGCTCGGGTGCGGGCGGCTGCGAAGAGCAGGCGGCAAGCAGGGTCAGGCTGAGAATGGCAAAAAGGCGACGCATGATGAAACTCCAACAAAAATTAGTTAAGTGAAATGGAACGGGATACTACTTTGCAAAAGGCCCCCAGGCCGGCTCACGCACATCGCCGGCTGCCGAAGGCAAACGCAACTTGACGCGACCGTCGCTCGACACGGCCGCAAGTACGCCGCGGCCGCCGATTTCGGTTGCATACAGAATCATGCGGCCATTCGGGGCAAAACTGGGCGATTCGTCCTTGGACGAGTCTGTAAGAATTTGTGTTTGCTCGCTCGCCAGATCCATCACGGCGAGCTGGAAACGGCCGCTGTTGCGGGCGACGTAGGCCATGCTCTTGCCATCCGGCGACAGGCGCGGCGAGGTGTTGTAGCTGCCCTCGAAAGTCACGCGCTGAGCGTCACCGCCGCTGGCCGGAATGCGGTAGATCTGCGGGCTGCCGCCACGGTCCGACGTGAAGTAGATGAAGTTGCCATCGGGCGAGAAATTCGGCTCGGTATCGATCCCGGCCGAACTGGCCAGACGCGTGACGCCACTGCCATCGGCATTGACGATGTAGAGCTGCGAACTACCATCCTTCGTCAGCACCACCGCCAGACGTTTGCCGTCGGGCGACCAGGCCGGCGCGGAGTTGGAGCCCTTGAAGTTCGCGGCGACATGGCGGCGACCGGCGGCCAGATCGTGCACATAGATCACCGGCTTCTTGGTCTGGAACGATACGTAGGCGATGCGATTGCCGTCCGGCGCCCAGGTCGGCGAGATGATCGGCTCGGACGACGCGAACGCGGTCTGGGCATTGCCGCCATCGGCATCGGCAATCTGCAACTCGAAGCGGCCGACACTCTTGACCACATAGGCGATGCGCGTCGAGAACACGCCGGGCTCGCCGGTCAGCTTTTCGTAGATGAAGTCGGCAATGCGGTGTCCGGTGGAGCGCAGCTGCGAGGAGCTGTGCGCCAGAGCACCGCTGCCGAGCTGTACCTGCTTTTGCGTGTCATAGAGGCGGAAGCGCGTTTCATAACGACCGTCCGCGCCCGGAAATACCTGACCAACGGCCAGCGCATCGGCGCCGCGGCTCTTCCAGTCACCGTAGGCAATGCTGGCGCCCTCCGGAATGGCGTTGCCGGCCGGATCGATCATGCGGAACAGGCCGCTGCGATCAAGGTCGGTACGGATCACCGAAGTCAATGCCTGAGAAACGATGCGCTCGCCGGGAAAGTCGGCCACGGCGACCGGAATGCGATTGGCACCGGCACCGACGATCTCGACTGAAAGTTGCGCACGGGCAGCACCGCTCGCCAGCATGGCGGCGAGCAGCAGCGAAGAAAATGAAATACGCATGGGTCTATTCATTTGCGAATTATAAGGCTCATTGTTGCAGTGCGAGGCAAGGCTACTGGGGCGTTGCTGCATCTAGCGGCCTGAACTTGAGGTCCAGGGCACGCTCGAAATCATCCGGCCGATCAGGCTTAGGCAAAGGGCTTGATTTGTAAATAGCCCTTTCGATTGCGTCATCCAGCGCCTTCAAGCCGGATGAACGCTTCAGCCTGACCTCGATCACCTCGCCTGACGGTAGCTGAGTGACCAGGAACTGTGCCTCGGGGTTCCCGCTCACGCCAGGCGGCACCATCAGGTTGCCGCGAATCTTGCTGGCGATACGCCCCTGGTAATCGGCCTTGCTCTTGCCTCCCGAGGCTGATCTGGGCTGCATCTGCGCCAGCTCCTGCTCCAACGCCTTATTCATCTGGGCGCGCTGATTCTGCAGCTTTTCCTTCTCAAGCGCATCCTTGATCGGGTCGAAGCTCGGTTTGGGCTCGGGCTTTTTCTCCGGCTTGGGCTTTTCCTTGTCCTTGATCGCAATGTCGGGCTTGGCCGTCTTGACTGGCTCCGGCTTGGGCTCCGGTTTCAACACGGGTTTCGGTTCGGGCTTGGGTGGCTCCTGCACTGGCTTGGGTTCGGGCACGGGTTCCTTGACTGGTTCCGGCTGACGCGCCGACTTGGGTGCCGGCACCGAGCTCACCAGATCGACCTCAACCGCCTCCGGCATGGTGCTCTGCCAGCGCACGCCATAGATCAGAAACAAGGCCAGCAGGACGTGCACCGCCACGGCGAGCACCGCTGCGGCCTTCTGGCCTGGCCTGGCGATAGGTACATGGAGATCCCGAGCCTCTACCATCGCGAAACCTATTGCTTACCCGGCTGCACCAGCAAACCAACCTTGGCCACTTGCTGACGCTGCAACTCGTCCATGACGCCAAGCACGGCGTCGTACTTGACGTTGCGATCGCCCGCGATCAGAACAGCCTGATTCGGATTCTTCTGCTGCGCGGCGCGCACACGCTGCGCCAGCTCCGCCTTGCTCAGCTCGTCCTCGCTGCTGTTGGTGCTGCGATCACGCAGCGTCAGTGTGCCGTCGGCCTTGACCGTGATTTCAAGCGGCGCTACCGGCGGCTGCGAAGACTTGCCTACGCTGGGCAGATCAACGCTGCCCGGCTGGATCATCGGGGCCGTCACCATGAAGATAATGAGCAGCACCAGCATCACGTCGATATACGGCACGACGTTGATCTGGTTCATGAGTTTGCGATTGTGTCTCGGCATGCTGGGCCAACCTTCCGGCGCTTACTTCATCTGCCGCTGGAGGATGTTCGAAAACTCCTCCATGAAGCTTTCGAAGCGCACCGAGATGCGATCCACATCGTGCGCGAAGCGGTTGTAGGCCACCACGGCGGGAATTGCAGCGAACAGGCCAATGGCGGTTGCTACCAGCGCTTCGGCAATACCGGGCGCCACCGCTGCAAGCGTGGCGGTGGCCATCGACGACAAGCCGCGGAAGGCGTGCATGATGCCCCACACGGTACCGAACAGGCCGACATAGGGCGAGACCGAACCGACCGAGGCAAGGAAGGCCAGATGGGCTTCGAGATCGTCAATCTCGCGCTGATAGGTGGCGCGCATGGCGCGGCGCGCACCGTCCACGATGGTGGCTGGATCGAGCGCGCGCTGGGCACGCAGCTTGGTGAACTCGCGGTAGCCCGCCTCGAAGATGCGCTCCATGGCGCCGGTATCGTTGCGGTTGTTGACGGCATTCTGATAGAGGCTGTTCAGATCGCCACCGCTCCAGAACTCGCGCTCGAAATCGGTCGTACGCTTGCGGCTGTCGCGGATCGCAAAGCTCTTGCGGAAGATCCAGTACCAGGACTGGAAGGACACGGCCAGCAACAGCAGCATGACCAGCTTGACCACGAGACTGGCATGCACGACCAGTTCGAGAATGGACAGATCCTGTGTAACGTTCATGAAACGACCTTCTCCAATGCCTTGAATTTTTCCTGAATTTCTTTGGGAATCGCCACGGGACGCGCGGCGACCGGATCGAAGCTGACGACACGTACGCGGGCCGAAAACAACAGCTCCTGGCCGCGCATGACGTTCTGACGGAACACCACCTGCGTCCGTCCGACCTCTTCGAGTGTGCTGCGCACGACGAGTTCATCATCAAGCCGACCAGGTTTGAGGTAATCGGCTTCCAGCGAACGCACGGCAAAAGCGACGCCGTGCGTTTCCATCAAGCGCCCCTGATCCACGCCCAGTGTACGCAACCAGTCAGTACGCGCTCGCTCGATAAAGCGCAGGTAATTGGCGTAATACACGACGCCGGCAGCATCGGTGTCCTCGTAATAGACGCGGACCGGCAGGCTGAACTCGCTCAAACCTACTCCTTCCAGAGCTCGCCGCTCGGGCTCGTATTCGGCGCCGCCAGGCCGAAATGCCGCCAGATCGACGGCGTGGCAATGCGGCCGCGCGGGGTGCGCTGCAGATAGCCTTGCTGAATCAGATAGGGTTCAAGCACGTCCTCAATGGTGTCGCGTGCTTCGCCAATGGCCGCGGCGAGATTGTCGACGCCGACCGGGCCGCCGCCGAACTTCTCCAGCACGGCGGAGAGCAGCTTGCGGTCCATCAGGTCGAGGCCGAGATGATCGACGTCGAGCATGGCCAGCGCGGAATCGGCCACGGCCTGGGTCACTCTGCCGTCCGACTTCACCTCAGCGAAGTCGCGGACGCGACGCAGCAGGCGATTGGCGATACGCGGCGTACCGCGCGAGCGACGCGCAATTTCGGTCGCACCCTCATCCGCAATCGCACAGTTGAGCAGACCCGCCGAGCGACTGACGATCAGCGCCAGCTCATCCGGCGTATAGAACTCAAGGCGCGACACAATCCCGAAGCGATCGCGCAGCGGATTGGTCAGCATGCCGGCGCGCGTAGTCGCACCGACCAGCGTGAACGGCGGCAGGTCGAGCTTGACCGAACGCGCCGAGGGGCCTTCGCCGATCATGATGTCGATCTGAAAGTCTTCCAGGGCCGGATAGAGGATTTCCTCCACCACCGGCGACAGACGATGGATTTCGTCGATGAACAGCACGTCGTGCGGCTCAAGATTGGTCAGGATCGCGGCCAGATCGCCGGCGCGCTCCAGCACCGGGCCCGAGGTCTGGCGCAGATTGACGCCCATCTCGTGGGCAATGATGTGCGCCAGCGTGGTCTTGCCCAGACCCGGCGGGCCGAACAGCAGCACGTGATCGAGCGACTCCTTGCGCTTCTTGGCTGCCTCAATGAAGATTTCGAGCTGGCCGCGCACCTTCTGCTGGCCGACGTATTCGGCAAGTTTCTTGGGGCGCAGGGCGCGTTCGAGGGCTTCCTCTTGAGAGGATGCAGGAGCCGCGGAAATAACGCGCTCGGCAAATTGATCGGTCTGGATCGCCATGGCCTGTAAGTCTATCAGCCCTTGCCCAGCAGCTTGAGCGCCTGACGGATACCCTCACTTACTGTTACATCTTCGGGCAACCCCTTCATCGCCGACAAGGCTTCGCGCTCGTTGT
>DATMTO010000029.1:0-2406 GCA_035564055.1 Rhodocyclaceae bacterium
GGAGAGGACTCGAACCTCCACGGAGTTACCCGCTAGTACCTGAAACTAGTGCGTCTACCAATTCCGCCACCTGGGCAGCACCGACAAGAGCCGTGCATTATATAGGAAGAATCTGAATTGTCAAAACCTACAACTAAAAAAACACAAAAAATAAGCAAAATCCGTCTGGCCGATCCCATGCTCCAACGCGAGCTGGAGTCTTATGAAAACCCGCTGCCCAGCCGCGAATACATTCTCCAGATCGTCACGGAGCAGGGCGTTCCTCTAAGCGTCGAACGTCTGGTCAAACTGCTCGACATCCGCCCTGAAGAGGAAGAGTTTTTCATGCGCCGTCTCGGCGCCATGGCGCGCGATGGTCAGCTGATGCAGAACCGAGGCGGCAACTGGCTGTTGCCGGACAAGGCCAATCTCGTCACCGGTAAGGTCCTGGGGCACATGGACGGCTTCGGTTTCCTGGTGCCCGACGATGGCAGCCCCGACCTGTTCCTGTCGGCGCGCGAAATGGAAAGAGTCATGCACGGCGACCGCGCCATTGCGCGTGTGGCCGGCACCGACCAGCGTGGCCGGCCGGAGGGCAAGATCGTCGAGGTGCTGGAGCGCGCTAACAGCAAGCTGGTCGGTCGTATCTACAACGAACATGACGTCTGGTTCGTCGAACCGGAGAACAAGCGCATCAGCCAGCGCATCCTGATCGTGCCGCCGGAAAAGGCTGCCAGGAGCTGGCGCAATGGCTTCAAGGCGGCGCCGCAGCCGGTTGCGGGGCAGGTGGTGATGGTCGACATCATCGAACAGCCCACGCGCAACGCGCAGGCCATCGGCAAGGTCACCGAGATCGTCGGTAACTATGCCGATCCGGGCATGGAGATCGAGATCGCGCTGCGCAAGCACGAGCTGCCTTATGAATTCTCCAAGGAGGCATTGGCCGAAGCGAAGAAGCTGCCGGACATCGTGCGTCCCGCCGACAAGAAGGGGCGTGAGGACATCACGCATCTGCCACTGGTTACCATCGACGGCGAGACTGCGCGCGATTTCGACGATGCCGTGTATTGCGAACGCCAGGGCAAGGGCTATCGCCTCATCGTCGCGATTGCCGACGTCAGCCACTACGTCAAGGAGCGTGGTGATCTCGACCTTGAGGCCTATGAGCGCGGCAATTCGGTGTATTTCCCGCGCCGCGTGATTCCGATGCTGCCGGAAAAAATTTCCAATGGCCTGTGTTCGCTGAATCCGCAGGTCGAACGCCTGTGCATGGTGTGCGACATGGACATCGGTCCGACCGGCGAGGTCAAGCGCTACCGTTTCTATCCGGCGGTGATGTTCTCGCACGCGCGTCTGACCTACAACGAGGTTGCCGCGGCGATCCACGAGAAGGAAATTCCGGCGCGTCGCAAGGTCGGCAAGCTGCTTCCGCAACTGGAGATGCTCGACGAGCTGTACCGCCTGCTGGCGGCGGAGCGCAAGAAGCGCGGCGCGATCGACTTCGAGAGCGTCGAGACGCGCATGATCTTCAATGACAATGGCAAGATCGACAGGATCGTGCCGGACGAACGCAACGAGGCGCACAAGATCATCGAGGAATGCATGCTGGCCGCCAACGTCTGCGCCTCCGCCTTCCTGGCCGAGAACGAACAGCCCTGCCTGTACCGCATTCACCAGGGGCCGTCGCCTGAGCGCCTGGCCAAACTGCGCGATTTCCTCGGTACCTTCGGCATGCAGCTTGGCGGTGGCGAGGAGCCGCATGCCAAGGATTACGCTGCGCTGATCGACAAGATCAAGGGCCGTCCGGATACCAACCTGCTGCAGACGGTGATGTTGCGCTCGCTGCGTCAGGCAATTTACAGCCCCGATAATGTCGGCCACTTCGGTCTGGCTTACGATCACTACACGCACTTCACCTCGCCGATCCGCCGCTATCCCGATCTACTTGTGCATCGCGCCATTAAGGCCGTGCTGCAGAAGAAGAAGTACGAACCCGACCATGAGGCCGGCGACTGGGAAAGCGTTGGCCTGCATTGTTCGATGACCGAGCGCCGCGCTGATGAGGCGACGCGCGATGTGGAAGACTGGCTCAAGTGCTTCTACATGCAGGATCGGATCGGCGAAATTTTCAGCGGCAGCATCGCATCGGTCGTGCCTTTTGGTATCTTCGTCGCCCTCGACGATGTGTTCATCGAGGGACTGGTACACGTGTCCGAGCTGGGTACCGACTATTTCCACTACGACGATGCGGCGCATGCCATGGTCGGCGAGCGTAGCGGCAAGCGGTACAGGCTTTCGGACCGGGTCAAGGTGCAGCTGGTGCGGGTTGATCTGGCTACCAATAAGATCGACTTCAAGCTGGCGGTGAATCCGGTGGACAAGATCATCGGTACGTCGCAGCCCTTGTCGGAAAAAGACAAGTCCAGC
>DATMTO010000030.1:0-7231 GCA_035564055.1 Rhodocyclaceae bacterium
CTCGCGGTCGCGGTCGGTCAGCGGGCGCGCCTCGGGCGTGCCGCCGGCGGCAAGATTGCCGCGCGTTTCGCCGGCCATGGGAATGCGGGCCAGACAGTACGGCACCGGTTCGCCGTCGATGATGAGAATGCGCTTGTCGCCGTCCTTGATCGCCGGCAGGAAGCGTTGCGCCATGATGGTCTTGGCACCGTTCTGGGTCAGTACCTCGATGATCACGTTGCGGTTCGGATCGTCGCGGCGCACGCGGAAGATCGAGCTTCCGCCCATGCCGTCGAGCGGCTTCAGCACAACATCGCCATGCTTTTCGATGAAGGCGTTGAGTGCCGCCGCGTCGCGCGCGATCTGCGTCTCGGCCGTGTATTGAGGGAACTCGGCGATCGAGACCTTCTCGCTGTGGTCGCGAATGGCGCGCGGGTCATTGAAGATGCGCGCGCCGCCGGCCGCTGCTCGTTCCAGCAGCCAGGTCGCGGTAACGTACTCCATGTCGAAGGGCGGGTCCTGGCGCATCATCACGCCATCGAAATCGGACAGCGCGCAGACCTTGTTCTCGCCTGCCGCGTACCAGATCACGTCGTCGGCCTGCGGTTCGATACGAATCGCCAGCGCGCTGACCGTGCCCGCCTCCCACACCAGCTGCTCGCGCTGGATGGTCCAGACTTCGTGGCCCCGCCGTGCGGCCTCGCGCATCATGGCGACGCTGGAGTCCTTGTAGGCCTTGAGTTTGTCGAGCGGGTCGACGATAAACGCGAATTTCACTACCTTCCTCCCACCCTCCTTCCCATGGAAGGAGGTGACTAAGGTTCGCCATGCCTTTGGCATGGCTCCATGTGTTTTTGCTGCCGTTCCTCGGGACGGCCCGTCGGAACAGCGCGGTTCTTCGTAGTGCGGCTTGAACCTGTAGCTAGGCCGGCACGGCTTCTGCGGGTGCGGCGCGTTCGAGTTCGAGCGATGCTGCGAGAAGCGCCAGACGGGCGACCACGCCATAGGCGTAGAAGCGGTTCGGCGCCGAGTCGGGCGCTTGCGTGCAGTCGGGCAGCGAGCAGCCGGTCTCGAAGGCCAGCGGCTTGAAGTGCATGCCGGGCGCGTTCAGATTCTCGTCTACGCCGCGCGCCGTATTGACGCGGTAGAAGCCGCCGACCACATAGCGGTCGATCATGTACACCACCGGTTCGGCGGTGCCTTCATCCACCGTCTCGAAAGTCGGCACGCCTTCCTGGATGATGACTTCGGTGACCTGCAGGCCTTCCTTGACCACCGACATCTTGTTTCTTTGCTTCCGGTTCAGGCCGGTGACTTCGCTGGCATCGCGTACCGTCATCACGCCCATGCCGTAGGTGCCGGCGTCGGCCTTGACGATGACGAAGGGATCGTCCTTGATGCCGTATTCCGTGTACTTGGCGCGGACGCGCGTCAGCAGCATGTCCACGTTCGCGGCCAGACAGTCCTCGCCGGTACGCTCGTGGAAATTGATCTTGCCGCAGGTGCCGAAGTAGGGGTTGAGCAACCACGGATCGAGGCCAAACTGGCTGGCGAAATCATTGACGACCTGATCGTAGGCTGCGAAGTGGGCCGACTTGCGGCGCACATGCCAGCCGGCATGCAGTGGCGGGATCAGGTATTGCTCGTTGAGGTTCTGCAGGATCTCGGGCACGCCGCCCGACAGGTCGTTGTTGAGCAGCACGGCGCAGGGATCGAAACCCTCCAGGCCGAGACGATGGCCGTTGCCCAGGCGTTTGAGCGGCTCCAGCACGAGCTTGGCGCCATTGTCGAGTTCGAGCGTGGTCGGTGCGGTGATGTCCGGCAGCAGCGAGCCGATGCGCACGTTGAGGCCGGCGTGACGCAGGATGCTGGCGAGTTGCGCCACGTTCTGCAGATAGAACTGGTTGCGCGTGTGGTTCTCCGGAACCAGCAGCAGATTGCGCGCTTCCGGACAGACTTTTTCCACCGCCGACATGGCGGCCTGCACGCACAGCGGCATGAAGGCCGGATTGAGATTGTTGAAACCGCCGGGGAACAGGTTGGTGTCCACCGGCGCCAGCTTGAAGCCGGCATTGCGCAGATCGACCGAGGCGTAGAAGGGTGGCGTATGTTCCAGCCATTGCGTACGCAACCAGCGCTCGATGGCCGCCTCGTTTTCGAGCATGCGGGTTTCGATATCGAGCAGCGGGCCGGTCAGTGCGGTAGTGAGGTGAGGGACCATAGGCGGATAGGCGGCAAGTGAGGAACCAGCGGTCAAAAGTCCACGACGGCGCTGGCCGGGAAAAGACGGAACCGGGCAAGTGAGGGCGGAACTGCAAATTTCAAGCCCGCCATCCTGATGCGCATGCATGCGCTGCGGGCATTCACCCCAGTTTATACCAGCCTACATTCGTCCCTGTACTGAAAATTCGAGAAAGCCTTCCGGCAGCAGGGTCTGTTCGAGGCTGCGCTGGGCGAAGATGAAGCGGCCGTCGCAGACGAAGCCGAGTTCATCCCAGTCTACCTCGTTGAGCATGGTCATGAGCCGGTCCACATTGGTGCCGCGCTGGTGCGGGAACAGCGCCAGCACTGCACCGTCCCAGTTGCGGCAGTCATGCAGATAAAACGGCTGCGCGTGCCGCGTGCGCTGATTGACGTAGATGCGCGGTGCGTCGTTGTGCGCATGGAAGCGCCCCCACTTCCACCAGTTGCCCTCGTCGAAACGCGTCACCTTGCGCGCCAGCAGTGTCGCCTTGTGCCGTTGCAGATGCGCTCGCGCCTCGGCTGACACCGGTTCGAAGATCATGCGCTTGGTCTTGCCGCTCTGCACTGTGTGCGAGCAGACGAAGTCGGTGTCGCCGAGCCTATCGCAGGCGTAGATTCGGTCTGCCCCCGATACCGCGCCGACGCGCACCGAGAACACGGTATTCGCCGGCACGCTGTAAATGCCGCGCGTAAAGAACAGCTGTCCGCCTGCAAGCACCATGCGCCGGCCGTCGCTGGTGCGATGGCTCATGTTGCCACGCTCGAAGCGCCAGATCATGCAGTTGGGCGCGGCGTCGCGAAAGATGCGTACGTCGCCGAGATCGAGCATGTCGGTAATGGTGCCCTGCGCGTACAGCCAGGTATTGAGCTGCTTGGCGCCGGTGGACTTGAGAAAGTCGCGCGGCGTGATGAAGATCAGTTCGCCGCCCGGATTCAGGTGGCGCACGCATTTCTCGATGAAATGCAGATACAGGTTGGCATGCCCGTCGAGCAGTTGCGAAGTCAGCAGCCGGGCCGTTTCCGGCAGCACATCGCGTGAACGTACATACGGCGGGTTGCCGATAATGGTGTCGAACTTCTCGGTTTCCGGGAAGGCGAAAAAATCACAGACTTGCGCCGCAGCCGGTGCGATGGCGGCATCAATTTCCAGCGCCACCGCCTCGGGCAGTGCGGCCAGAAAGGCGCCCTCGCCGCAGGACGGTTCCAGCACGCGCCCACGATTCTTCCGCAGCGTCAGCATCTGCGTCACGACGGCGGGCGACGTGAAGACCTGGCCCTTGCGAACTACGTCGAGCGGATCATTCATATGGGAAGTGAAAGACGAGGCCGGAGCGGTTATAGCGGTTTAGCGAAAATAATGAAATTTCTTTTGTGATATGTTTCATTTCGCGCCATGCGGCATTGCTATATTAACAAGCAGTACCGAAAACAAGGGCTGCGCGCACCTCCAAGTAGATCAGAAAATCAGGGGAGACGACATGAAGTCGGGTAATCCAGCACTGAATGAAAAGACTTTCGCTGTCAGCGAGGCTGGCGGGAACCCCATGACCTTGGCCGGAACGGTCAACCGGGCGTTCATGCTGCTCGCCCTGGTGGTGATCAGTGCCGCATGGGTCTGGGGTCGGGCCGATTCGCCCACCCTTTCCGCCTACATCATGGCCGGCTGCATCGGCGGCTTCGTGGTGGCGCTGATCACTATCTTCAACTCGCGCGCGGCACCGGTCACCGCACCGATCTACGCGGTGCTTGAAGGCCTTGCCATCGGCGGCGTTTCCGCGCTCTACGAGACAAAGTATCCGGGCGTGGTGATGCAGGCGGTCGGGCTCACCTTTGGCACCCTGTGCTGCATGCTGACCGCCTACAAGACCGGCCTGATCCGGGCCACCGAGAACTTCAAGCTCGGCGTTACCGCTGCCACCGGCGCAATTGCCTTGCTCTATCTGGTTGATCTGGCGCTCATGTTCTTCGGCAAGCCGATCAGCTTCATCCACGAGGGCGGGTTGTACGGCATCCTCTTCAGCGTGGTCGTCGTCGGTATCGCTGCCCTGAACCTGGTCATGGATTTCGACTTCATCGAGTCGGGCGTGCAGCATGGCAGCCCCAAATACATGGAGTGGTACGCGGCCTTCGGTCTGCTGGTGACGCTGGTCTGGCTCTATCTTGAAATCCTGCGTCTGCTGTCGAAGTCGAGGAAGTAGGTGGCGACAGCGCCGGGACGTGCCGGCTCGCGAACGCGCCGTCCCCTGCACGGATGAAGCCTCACACCACCGATAACGGGCATTCGGAACCGGTCACCACGCCGTCCTTCAGTGAGCGGATTGCGATGGCGTTTCTGGCTCCGCTGTTTTTCAATTTCAGCCTGCTGATTTGCCTGGGACTGTTTTCGCGCCGCTCCAGAGCTTTTGCCAGGATCGCCAGTTATGAAGGACTGACCTCCAGCTGGGGCTGGCTGGCGATTCTGGTTCTTGTGCCTGCAGTCGTCGGTTATCGGCTGGGCGCAGAACGGTGCGCAATCTTGCTGGGCCATTTTTTCTACACCAATCTGGAACATGAAAAAAACGTCGGCAAGACGGCTCTGGCCTGGGGCTGCCTGCTTGTTGTAGCGTATCTGATCGCGCACCTTTTGCCGCATACCTGAGCGGTGACGACGAATGGGCACTTTGTGCCCGGCATGCGTTTAGAATCGCTCAATGGCCCCCACTCCCGATTCCATCATCGACGTTTCGAAGGCGATCCAGCTGGCGCTGGCGCCGGTGTTTCTGCTGACCGGTATTGCCGGCATTCTCAATGTGATTGCTACCCGTCTGGCACGGATCATTGATCGGGGTCGGCGCTTGACCGAAGGGCGGGGCGCCGATGCGCTGCCGGTAAAGAGCCGGCTGGTGCGGGAGCTGCAGAGCCTGGAGCAACGACGGCATTACGCCAGCATCGCCATCACGGCCTGTACGGTCGCCGCGCTGCTGCTGTGCACAGTCATCGTCACCTTGTTCATGGAGGTGGTCCTGGATGTGCCGCTGCGGTGGCTGATCGGCCTGCTGTTTGCGGCCTCGACGCTGGCGCTGGTGGTCGGTCTGGCCTTCTTCCTGCGCGAAGTGCATTTCGCCATGCAGACCATCCACATCGCCATTCCTGACGAAGAAGCCTAGGCCCTGCACGTGGAAGCGCCATCCGTCTTCTTTCCTCTCGATCTGACGGCCGAGTACTACATGGACGAGCGCTGCCATATCGTCGAGGTGCTCAATAACGCGGCCGATCCGCATCTGTCCATCGCCCGGGCGCGGGTCGAGCCGGGCGTGACGACGCGCTGGCATTGCGTACACGGGACGGTGGAGCGCTATGTCATCCAGGCCGGCTACGGGCTGATGGAGCTTGGCGATCTGCCGCCGCAGGCGGTTGGTCCCGGCGATGTGGTACTGATTCCGGCGGGCTGGCGTCAACGCATCACCAATGCCGGCAGCGACGATCTGATCTTCCTGGCGATTTGCACGCCACGTTTCCGTTTCGAGTCCTACGCGGACGTTGATCCCGAGCCCTTGCCCGGCAAGCGCTGATGGCCGTTTGACGCACGATGCGCTAAGCTCCGTGCTTTCCCTTTTCCGGGCGCTGCGCGCCTGCTGCAACCATGCCGTCGAATATCGTCCTGATTGGAATGCCCGGCTCGGGCAAGAGCACCGTGGGAGTCATCCTGGCGAAAAAGACCATGCGCGATTTCGTCGATACCGACATCCTGATCCAGAAATCCCTGTCGCGTCCTCTGCAGGACATCGTCGACAACGACGGCTATCTGGCACTACGCGAGATCGAGGAACAGGTGCTGCTCGATCTGCATGTACAGAACCACGTTATCTCCACCGGCGGCAGTGCCGTCTATGGCGACGCCGCGATGAAGCATCTCAAGGCCGACGGCGTGGCGGTGTTTCTGGATGTGACGCTGGAGACGCTCGAGGCGCGCGTGCCTGACTTCAGTACGCGCGGCCTCGCCAAGCGCCCCGACCAGAGCTTTGCCGAGCTGTTCGAGGAGCGCAATACGCTCTATCGCAAATATGCCGATGTCACCGTCAAATGCGACGGACTCACGGTGGAGGAAGTCTGCGCGCGCATCATGGAGCGTACTGCCTAGCTTGCGTCGTTGCCTAAAGCGTGTGCGTCTTGTCGCCGCGCGCAAAGCCGAGCAGCGGCTCGGTGATGCCCTTGGACAGGGCGATGACCTTGAACAGCTCGCCCATTTCACCCGGATTGATGAGCTTTTCCACTGCCCGTGACTGGCGCAGATAGTCGGCACCCGCATCAGGCGAGGTCTGTGCGAGCACCTCGGTGAGACCGCAGTTGATCAGGAAGGCCGCCTGCGAGAGGTAGCCGGCAACATCCAGACCAGCTTCGAAACCGGCCTCGGCGACGGCGGTGAAGTCCACGTGCGCGGTGATGTCGTTGAGACCCGGCAGCCAGAAGGGATCGCCATGGGCATGATGGCGGTAGTGACACATCAGCGTGCCCTGTTCGCGTTGCGGATGGTAGTACTCGTGGCGCGGGAAACCGTAGTCGATCAGCAGCAGTGCGCCTTGTTCGAGAATTCCGGCCCAGGCGGCGACCCAGGCGCCGGCGGCCAGATTGATCTCGGACAGGTAGTCGGTCAGTGGCGGCAGCGCCGCGACCGCAGGCTGCAATGACGGCGGCAGGGAGCGTTCCTCCCAGGCGAAATTGCCTTGCTTGTCGAGTGCCACGCCACGTTCCAGGGTGGCATCGGCATGCCAGTGCACCAGATGTACCGGCATGGCGTCGAGCACCTCGTTGCCGACCACAAAACCGCTGAATTTTTCGGGAAGCGTGTCCAGCCACGACACCCGCGCGAGCAAGTGCGGGGCGCGCTGACGCAGTGTTTCCGCCTGACGCGCGCGCAGCTCGCCGGAAAGTTCGATGATGGCGTAGCTGTCGGGCAGGGCCCGGCGCTGTTCCAGCGCCAGCAGCAGATCGGTGGCAAGCGCGCCGCTGCCGCCGCCGGCTTCGATGA
>DATMTO010000031.1:0-4350 GCA_035564055.1 Rhodocyclaceae bacterium
CACGATGTTGCCGTGAGCATGGAAGCGCTATCGATGCTGGTGGACAAGAATCATCACACGGTCGGCGACATCGGATCATCGATGGGCCGACTGCGCGCCACCTCGGACGAGCTGCACGCGCTGGTGCGGCACCTCGAAAGCGCGCTCTAGCCCGGCCGCGTCGCAGACTCAGGCCGGCAACTTGCCGGCGAGCAGGAGGCCGTCGACTTCGCTTTCGGCGGCGATCCAGCAATCTGCGGGGTTGCGGCTGAAGCCGCTTTGCTCGGCGAGGTAATACGCGGCGACCTCGATATGGCGCAGACGCGCCTCGGCCGTGATCGGCTGGCCGGTGGCCTTGCGTTTGCGGGTTGCCGTTTTCTTTTCGGCCGGCGGTGCGGCTTCGGCGACGGCCCCTCGCTTTGGGGCCGGCGTGGTGGCGGTGCGTTTGCTGGTGCTGGCCTTGGTCGTTGCGCCCGTCTTCACTGTTGCGCTTGTCTTGCCCGGCGTCTTGACTGCCGGCTTGCTCGCGCTGGTCTTGGTGTCGGTACTGCTTTTGCGACGGCTTGTGCCCGTCTTGGTCTCGCTGGCCATGGTCTTCTCCGGAAAGTCCTGCGTGCGAACGGTGCCCGCGGTTCGGGCGGCAGATAACTTTCCCACCTTAGGCGTGCCCGGCCCGGGCTGCCAATGAGTGTCTTTTATGGCCTGATTATCATCCGATGATCTTGCCGCTCAGGCCTGCCCGGCCAGCGCCGCTGCGCCGTACAGGCCGAGTAGCGGTTCGGTGACGATGCAGACCGGCATGCGTGCCGCCAGTCCGCTATGCACGCCCTTCTCGTTGAAGGCCTTAAGGAAGGCACCGCGTTGCATCAGGTCGAGATTGGCGGCGGCAACGCCGCCCGCCAGGAAGACGCCGCCGCGCGCCATGCGCGCCAGCGCATAGTCTCCGGCCACGGCGCCGTAGATCGAGGCGAACAGATCGAAGCTCGCCAATGCCTGTACGTCGCCCTGGTGCGCGAGGTGCGCGACCTCGGCCGGTGTCAGGCGGCGGCCATGCAGATAGTCGTGAATGGCGGCGAGGCCGCCGCCCGAGACGACGTGTTCGATGATGACGCGGCCATGCTGCTCGCGCAGCCAGCGGCACAAGCCGTCCTGGGTTTCGTCTTGCGGCGCGAAGCCGATATGACCACCTTCGCCCGACAGCACACGCCAGCGTCCTTCCGCCACGATCAGCGAAGCGACGCCGAGGCCGGTGCCGGCGCCGATCACCAGGCGCGTCGCTTGCGATACTGGCGCGCCGTCCTGCAGCGTGACGGGATCGTCGTCGGTATCGACGGTGACGCCCATGGCGGCGGCGGCGAAGTCGTTGACCAGGCTGGCGTGCGCAAGGCCGAAGCGTTGCTCCAGCGCCGGCAGGTCGATACGCCAGTCACGGTTGGTGAGACGGGCGCTGCGACCATCGTCGTCAATCGGCCCGGCCACGGCCAGGCAGGCGCTGGATGGATGCGCGCCGATGCCGTCGAGATAGCCGTCCAGCAGCGCGCCCAGACCGGCGTGTTCATCGTTGCTGAAAACGGCGATGTCGTGCAGTACGCCGTGCGCGTCGGCTAGCGCCAGCCGGGTTCGCGTGCCGCCGATGTCGCCGACCAGAATCATGCCCATGCCCATTCCGTGTTTGCCTCCTCAGGCCTTTCAGAACCGGTGCAGGGGAAATGGTTCATCAGACGGCGACGGGTGCGGCGATATGCGGCTGAGGATCGTAGTCCTCGATGCTGATGTCCTCGAAGCGGAAGGCGAAGATGTCCTTCACGTCGGGATTGAGCTTGAGCTTCGGCAACGGGCCCGGCGTACGGGCGAGCTGCAGCTTCGCCTGTTCGAAGTGATTGTTGTAAAGGTGCGCGTCGCCGAGCGTATGTACGAAGTCGCCTACACCGTAGCCGCAGACTTGCGCCAGCATGTGCGTGAACAGCGCGTAGGAGGCGATGTTGAACGGCACGCCGAGGAAAATATCGGCGCTGCGCTGGTAGAGCTGGCAGGACAGCTTGGGTGGCTGGCCGTTACGCGCCGGCGCCACGTAAAACTGGAACAGTGCGTGGCAGGGCGGCAGCTTCATCTTCGGCACGTCGCCCGGGTTCCAGGCGCTGACGATGTGGCGGCGCGAATCCGGATTGGTCTTGAGGCCGTGCACCAGCTCGGCGATCTGGTCGACTTCCTTGCCTCCGTCAGCGGGCCAGTGTCGCCACTGGTGACCGTACACCGGACCGAGGTTGCCGTTCTCGTCGGCCCACTCGTCCCAGATGCGTACGCCGTTTTCCTTGAGGTAGCGGATATTGGTGTCGCCCTGCAGGAACCACAGCAGCTCGTGAATGATGGAGCGCGTATGCAGCTTCTTGGTAGTCAGCAGCGGGAAGCCGTCCTCGAGCTTGAATCTCATTTGCCAGCCGAAGACGGATCGGGTACCGGTGCCGGTGCGATCGCTCTTGTCGTTGCCGTGTTCGAGGACATGGCGCATCAGATCCAGATACTGCTGCATGGGGCTTCCGAAAGGTTCGCGGGGAACCCGCATTCTAAATCCAAAGCGTGCCAGGCTACGTCGTACCGGCGGTGGTGCGGTTGCAACAAGGCCGCCGACAGATGATTCGGAAGGCAGATCGGGATGCGTGCCGATTCTTTCATCTGCTACGATTGCCGGAATAAGCTGCCGGGGGAGTTGCCATGCTGGGCCTGTTTTCCGCGAAGTCGGACCATCCGCTCGCCGATGCCAAGGAGGCCAAACGCCTGTTTGCCGAACTGGCCGGCAAGGATGTTGCCACTGCGCTCGACGATGCCACCATCCTGCTGGAGTCCCTGCACAGTGATCATCTCGTAGCCCTGGAGCAACGCTGGGACATCCTCCAGCAAATGGACGCCATCCTGCTTGCCGCCGCCCAGCGCTTTTCGCGCGACTATGCGGCGGCCGTGCATGCCACGCGCAGCGAGGAAATGCGCCAATGGCATCTCGGCGCCGACTACTGGCGACAACTGGTAACGTCGTACCTCGGCTGCCTGACCGAGATGCCCTCGACCTCGGCCAAAGTGCGCGATGCGCTGAAACCCTCACTGCCGCTGCTGTATGCCCGCACGCTGCACGCCCTGGCCTTGTCGCTCAAGTGGCAGCAGTTTCGCTACGGCCCCAATCCGGGCGACTTCTGGCAGACCTTCGGTAAGGTCTATCTCGATGCGGTGGCCGCCAAGCTGGCGCAGAAGAGCATTGCCCTGTATCCGAATACGCCGGCGACCACACCCGAGCGCGAATATCTCAAGGCGCTCGCCTTCCATGCCTCCTCAATGGACAGCCTGCTGCCGCAGGAAATCGAACTGGCCGAGCGCCTGCTCGATCATCTGCTGCCGCAATTCCAGTTCGGTGATCAGGAGCGTCCGGACAGCGTCTACTGGGTCGACGCTACCACCGCCCAGCCGCCCACGCGCCTCGCCATCAAGCCGCCACGCGCACCGGGCCTGCGCTACTTCAGCCCCGGCCTGGCACTCGACGCGGCCTATGCGCTGAAGAAGCAGGCCGAGCAGGCGATTCCCGCCAGCCTCAGCCTCGGCAACAGCTATCCGCCCGGCATGGTCGTCGACGTGCTCGATCACCTCGCCAGCTACTGGTCGCCGATCCCGCCGCAGCGCAGCCATGTCCGTCACAAGGTCAAGTCGCGCATGGCCGTGGTGCCCTCGCTTGCGCTCTCCTATCGCTGTCTGGCCACCAGCCAGGGCAGCCAGGCGGCCGAGGCGTGGCTGGTCGAGGACGTCAGTCAGGGCGGCATGCGCGCAACTGCGCCGCTCGGCAAGGACAGCCGTCTCGGCATCAACACCTTGTTGCTGATGCAGCCGGAAGGCGGCAGTAACTGGTTGCTCGGCGTGGTGCGGCGTTTCGCAAGAGAAAGCGAAACCAGCGCCAGCGTCGGCATCGAGACGCTGACCAAGCAGCCGCGCGCGTTGTGCGTGGACAGTGGCGGCATCCAGACCGAAGTCATCCTCATCGACCCCTGGGAAACTTCCGCTCAGGTTCGCGTTGCCTTGCCGGTGGCCGCGTGGGAAGACAATATCGCCATGACTTTCCTCGATGAGGGCAAGGCGGTGAAATTGTTTCCGGACGGGCAGGTGCAGAGCGGGCCGGATTATTTGATTGGGCGATATCGGGTGCGAGTGGCGGAGTAGTCAGGCTTCTGCTGCACTGACTGCCAATGTCCGGAGTTCGTCCGGACAGCCGAGGTACTTTCTTTTGCTTCGCCAAAAGAAAGTACCCAAAGAAAAGGCGACCCCCTGTCTCGGCCCTGCGGGCCACCCTCACTCCGGGCGACTCATGCGGCCGGCTTGGAACTCGCTTCACTG
>DATMTO010000032.1:0-1817 GCA_035564055.1 Rhodocyclaceae bacterium
GTGGCCGACGAGGTGCGCAAGCTGGCGACGCGCACCGCCGACGCCACCGCCAAGATTCGTGCGCGTCTGGCTGAAGTCAGCGAACTGTCCGCCACCTCCAGCAGCTTGATGGATGCTGTCGTGGCCGGGGTCGAGGCCGCCTGCGACAGCAGCATCGAGACCGGCAACAGCATGGTGGCGATCGAAGGCTCGGCGCACTCGGTGCTTGAAATGGTCGATGCCATTCACGGCATGGTCGAGGCCGGCGAGAGTTCGAGTCAGGAAATCGTGGCCCAGGTACTGGAGATCAATACCCAGCTGGACAGCGCCAACCGCGCTGCTCAGGCCAGCGAGCATGCGGCCACGCAGGTGCGCCAGATTTCCGCCGACATGGCGCGCATCGTCGGGCGTTTCCGCCTCGCCTGAGCGGGCTCAGACCTTGGCGACGCTTTCGCCGAGCAGCAGGATCAGGTCGGTCTTGGACAGGAAGCCAAGCAGCTTGCCGTCGGTATCGACCAGCGGCAGGCGCTCGCCGCTATGGCCGGCAAAAGCTTCCAGCACCACGCCCAGGCTCATGTCCGGGGTGACGCGCGGATAGTCCTCGCGCAACAAGGCCTGCGGCAGCGGCTGGCTGGCGGCAGCGCCGCTGCGCAGCCAGGGTGCGAAATCGTGTACCGACACCGCGCCGAGGAAGCGAGCCTCGGCATCGGTGATATACACATGCGGCCAGCGCGATTGCAGGAACTGCTGTTCGATTTCGCTGGCGGGCTGGTCGATACGCGCGGTGGGCGGATCGGCGCGCGCGATCTCGCCTGCGCTGAGCGTGGCGAAAGCGGCGCTTTTCACCTCGGGTAGCGAGCGTGCGTAGATGGCGTTGGGGTAGAGCACGCGCGAGACGAAATAGCCGAGCACGCTGGCCAGCATCAGCGGAACCACGAGATCGTAGTTACCGGTCATCTCGAAAATCATCAGCGTCGCCATCAGCGGCGCATGCGTGGTTGCCGCCAGAAAAGCGCCCATGCCGACGGCAACATAGGCGGCCAGCGGCGCAGCCCCCGGCCACACGGCGAACATGACGGTGCCGAACAGCGCGCCCAGCGCTGCACCGACGAACAGGGTCGGCGTGAATACGCCACCAACGGCGCCAGAGCCGGTCGAGGCGGCGGTGGCGAGCACCTTGAACAGCAGCAGCGTCAGCAGCGCCTGCCAGGCCCATTCATCGCGCAGAATGCTGTCCACCACGCTGTAGCCATTGCCCCAGACCGAGGGATAGGCGATCGAAATGAGGCCGACGATGAGGCCGCCGAGGCCGAGCTTGGCCCACAGCGGCAGGGTGAGCCGTGCGAAGCCCTTGCGCGCGCCGTCCAGCAGCGAGAGAAATACCGGTGCAGCAAGGCCGGCGAGCAGACCCAGCAGGGCGAAGGCGAGGGTCCCGGAGCCGGGCGTCAGCGTCAGTTCCGGCATGTGATAGACCGGACCGAAACCGAGGAAGTGATGCACCGTCAGATTGGCGAGTACCGAGGCGACCAGCAGCGGGCCGAGGCTGTCGATGGCCATAGAGCGCAGCACGATTTCCGACACGAACAGGGCACCAGCGATCGGCGCATTGTAGGCGGCGGTGATGCCGGCGGCCGCGCCGCAGGCGACGTAGAGTCGCTGGCGCGGTTTGGACAGCGTGCGCCAGCGGCCAATGCAGGCACCGACAAGTGCGGCCAACTGAACCATGGAGCCTTCGCGGCCGATTGAGCTGCCGGTGGCAATGGTGACGGCCGAAGACGTGGCCTTGATCAGCGACTGGCGCACGTCCACGCGACCATCGCCGACGGCGATGGCTTCCA
>DATMTO010000033.1:0-4646 GCA_035564055.1 Rhodocyclaceae bacterium
TGCGAAGTCTGGATGGAACGTAACGGCCGCCGCATCAATGCCAAGAGCATCATGGGCGTCATGATGCTGGCCGCCGGCAAGGGCAGCAAGGTCACCATCGAGACGGAAGGCGAGCAGGATCAGGCGGCGATGGATGCCATCATTGCGTTGATTAACGACTATTTTGGCGAGGGGGAGTAAGGCCTTCCTCCCATCCTCCCTCCCTCGGAGGGAGGTGACTGTGGTTCGCAATGAAGCCATGCTTCATTGCTCCATGTTTGTAGCTGCTTTTCCTTGGGGCGGCCCGGCGGAAAAGCGGGTTTCTCCGAATGCGGTTTGTTGTTCACTTTTAACACCGACTGAAGACTGAACGATGACCTTCTCTCTGCACGGCCTCGCGGTTTCCAACGGCATCGCCATCGGGCGGGCGCATCTGGTGTCGAATGCGACGCTGGAGGTGTCGCAGTACCAGATCCGCGAAAAGGAAATCCCCGCCGAAATCGCGCGTTTCGAGCTGGCGCTGGCGACGGTACACGCGGAGCTGGAGGCGCTGCGCATGGAAGCCGCGGCGGCCGGCGCGCCGACCGAGCTGGTGGCCTTTGTCAGCGTGCATGCCATGCTGCTGTCCGATCCGATGCTGTCGGACATGCCCAAGGAAATCATCCGCGAACGCCGCTGCAATGCCGAATGGGCACTGGTGCAGCAGCTCGACTTGCTGACCGAGCAGTTCGATGCCTTTGAAGACGCCTATCTACGCGAGCGCAAGAACGATGTGGTGCAGGTGGTCGAGCGCGTACTCAAGGCCCTGCTCGGCAAGAGCCGTAAACTCGCCAAGAAGGCCAAGGAAGGCGAGGATCTGATCGTCGTCGCGCACGACTTGTCGCCGGCCGACACCATCCAGTTCCGCAACATGCGCGTCGGTGGTTTCGTCACCGACATGGGCGGCGCCACTTCGCATACCGCTATCGTCGCCCGCAGCCTGTCGATTCCGGCGCTGGTTGGCATGCACCATGCGCGGCCGCTGGTGCAGGACGACGATCTGCTCATTGTCGACGGCACCACCGGCTCGCTGATCGTCAATCCGGACGAGCGGATTCTTGAGGAGTACCGTCTCAAGAAAAGCGCCATCGAGCTGCAGCGTTCCAAGCTCAAACGCATCAAGACGGCGCGCGCCGCCACACTGGACGGCCTCGACATTGCGCTGTATTCGAATATCGAACTGCCGCGCGATGTGGATCAGGTCAAGGACATGGGCGCCGACGGGGTCGGCCTGTTCCGCACCGAGTTCATGTTCATGAATCGCGACGATCTGCCCGACGAAGACGAGCAATTCGAGGCCTACCGTAGCGTGGCCAAGGCCATGGCCGGCAAACCGGTCACCGTGCGCACCCTGGACATCGGGGCCGACAAGCAGGCGCGTGCGTTACGCGTAGTCAATCGTGACGAACCGAATCCGGCGCTGGGCCTGCGCGCCATTCGCTACTGTCTGGCCGAACCCAAGTTGTTCCTGACGCAGTTGCGCGCCATCCTGCGCGCCTCCCACTACGGCAAGATCCGCATCCTGATTCCCATGCTCGCGCATGTCAGCGAGATCGAGCAGACCCTGGCGCTGATCGAAACCGCCAAGCTGCAATTGCGTGAAGCCAAGCAGAAGTTCGACCCGGTCATCGAGGTCGGCGGCATGATCGAGATTCCGGCCGCGGCGCTGGCGCTCGGCCCGTTCATCAAGAAGCTCGACTTCCTCTCGATCGGCACCAACGACCTGGCGCAGTACACGCTCGCCATCGACCGTACCGACGAAGCCGTCTCGCACCTCTATGATCCCTTCCATCCGGCCGTGCTGCGTCTCGTCGCCGGCGTGATCCAGACCGGTGCGCGCGCTAACGTGCCGGTGTCGGTGTGCGGCGAAATGGCGGGTGACTACCTGATGACCAAGCTGCTGATCGGCATGGGCCTGCGTTATTTCTCCATGCATCCGGCGCAATTGCTGGAGATCAAGCAACAGGTGCTGATGAGCAACGCCGGCCAGCTCGCCACCCGCGTCAGCCGCATCCTCCGCCTCGACGAACCCGACCGGATTCGTGATCAGGTAGTGAAGCTTTAACCCCTTCTGATCGCGTCCGCGATCAGAAGGTTAAAGCACTACACGCCCCAGGTGACAGGGGCGTTTTTCTTTTGCGCCCACTCAAGCAATTCG
Organism: Rhodocyclaceae bacterium; assembly: GCA_035564055.1. Taxonomy (GTDB): domain Bacteria; phylum Pseudomonadota; class Gammaproteobacteria; order Burkholderiales; family Rhodocyclaceae. Next base: position 2,177 of record DATMTO010000033.1, read on the forward strand.
ATCAGCGGCACGGCGCGCTGGGCCAGGGAGACGTGTTGCGCCATGGCCGGCGTGTCGGCCTGGTCGTCTTCGCTCGGACCAGACTGCTTGCGATTGGCCTCCATTGCGGACTTCAGCGCCGCTATGGCACCCGGCAGTTGCTCGGGCGTGATGATGCCCTGCGGATCGGGATCCTTGCCCATGATTTTCATCAGCCCGTGCGCAACCTCGCCGAACATGATGACGTCGCCTGAGGCTTTGGATTTGAATGTGACGATCATGTTGAACCCTCTGTGATGTTTGTTCGCTAATTATTCTTCCGCGCTTAACGCGACGGCGAAAGCAGACTTTTCCTACGCAGCCTTCAGTCCGGCATGGGCAGGGCTTCAAGCTGCTCCTGTAGCTCCAGCCAGCGCATCTCGGCAGTATCTATCTTTTCGGCCACCGCCGCCTGCTCCTGATTGAGTTTCTGGATCAAGGCGCCATCGTTCTTCTCGTACAAGACGGGATCGGCGAGCTGCGCCTCCAGCTCGCTGCGCTGTACCTGCCAGCGCGCGATCTGCTGTTCCAGTTTTTCGCTTTCCTTCAGCAGCGGTCGGCGTTTGACCAGCAGCGCCTGACGATCGGCGGCGGCCAGCTTGCGCGCCTCCTTACGTTCTTCGCGCCCCGGGTCGCCCGACTGCAGGGCCTGGGCCTTTTCCGCCGTGCGCTGCTCCGCCAGCCAGTTTGCATAGTCGTCGAGATCACCATCAAAGGGTTGCACCTTGCCGTCAGCGACCAGATACAGCGCATCGGCGGTGGTACGCAGCAGATGGCGGTCGTGCGAGACCAGGACCACACCGCCCTCGTATTCCTGCAGCGCCAGATTCAGCGCCTCGCGCATTTCCAGGTCGAGGTGGTTGGTCGGTTCGTCAAGCAACAAGAGGTTCGGCTTGGCGCGGATCAACAGCGCCAGCACCAGGCGCGCCTTCTCGCCGCCGGAGAAGCGGCCGCAGGGCGCGTCGACCATGGGGCCGCGAAAGTCGAAGCCGCCAAGATAGTCGCGCAGATCCTGTTCGCGCGCGCTCGGGTCCCGGCGCGTGATGTGTTGCAGCGGCGACTCGTCCGGACGCAACAGCTCCAGCTGATGCTGCGCAAAGTAACCGATGGACAGCCCTTTGCCTTCGATGCGTCTGCCGCTCAGCGGTAACAGCTCACCGGCCAGACATTTGATCAGGGTAGATTTGCCGGCGCCGTTGCGGCCAAGGAAAGCGATGCGCTCGCCGGGGCGCAGCGTCAGCATGATGCGATCGAGAATCGTGGTCTCGTCCTCGTTGCTCCGATAGCCGAGGCGCGCCTGTTCGACCAGCAACAGCGGATCCGGCATGTGGCCCGGATCGGCGAAGCGGAAACTGAACGGCGTATCGACGTGGGCAGCGCTGATTTCCTCCATGCGCGCCAGCGCCTTGATCCGGCTCTGCGCCTGCCTTGCCTTGGTTGCCTTGGCGCGGAAGCGTTCGATATAGCTTTCGAGATGCGTGCGTTCGCGCTGCTGCTTTTCGAACATGGCCTGCTGGTTGGCCAGCTGCGCGGCGCGCTGGCGCTCGTATTGCGAATAGCCGCCGCTGTAGAGCCGCAGCTGCTGGTCGGCCAGGGCCAGCGTATGGCTGCAGACACTGTCAAGGAAATCGCGGTCATGCGAGATCATGATCAGCGTGCCCTGATAGCTCCTGAGCCAGCTTTCCAGCCAGAGTACGGCGTCGAGATCGAGGTGATTGGTCGGCTCATCGAGCAGCAGCAGATCGGAGCGACACATCAGGGCGCGCGCCAGATTGAGGCGCACGCGCCAACCGCCTGAAAATTCGGCCACGGCACGGGCGAAGTCGGCATCGCTGAAACCGAGGCCGTGCAAAAGCTCGGCCGCCCGGGCGCGCGCCGAATAGCCGTCGATGTCGGCATAGCGGGCGTGCAGCTCGGCGAGACGATGGCCGTCGACATGCTCGGCCTGCTCCAATTGTGCAAGCTCACGCTCGACCTGACGCAATTCCTCATCGCCATCCAGAGCGAACTCCAGCGCCGCGTCGGGCAGCGCCGGCGTATCCTGTGCCACATGGGCGACAGACCAGACGGCGGGGATTTCCAGGTCACCCTGTTCGGCATGCAATTCGCCGCGTAGCAGCGCCAGGAAGGACGACTTGCCGCTACCGTTGGCGCCGATCAGGCCGATCTTCCAGCCCGGGTGCAGTTGCAGGCTGGCGTTATCGACCAGAAAGCGCCCGTTACGGGCAAACGCAAGGTTGCGCAGAAGGATCATGTTGCAAAGAGACGTGTGCCGGGGCCGACGGCAGGCCCCGTTCTGTGGTGAAATGCGCGTAATTCGCTATTTTAAGGAAAGTGCCGTGCCCTTCAGGTTTTTTCTGCTGAGCCTGTGTCTCACCGCTGCCGCCGCCCAGGCGCAGGAGACCGTCCCGACCGAAACATCGACCACCCCGGCCGCCACCGATGCGGCGCC
>DATMTO010000034.1:0-2993 GCA_035564055.1 Rhodocyclaceae bacterium
CCTTCGATCAGGATCGCCATGCCATTGGCAAGCAATTTCGGCTCCCGGGCACCACACGCAATCGCCAATGCATGCAGCCGTTTCCACAGTTGCGCCTTGTTGGCGGCGACCGCCTGCCGGGCCGGGTGGTCACGCTCCGGAAACTCCACCGCAACATTGATGAAAGGGCAGCCGCGATAGTCCGGCTTGCCCGCGCGCTCAGCCAGATCAACGAAGATCTGCACCAGCTGTAGCCTGGCATCCGCCGGCTGCTTGGCCAGGCTGGCGTCGAACCGCTGCCAGAAGCGCTCCTCGCGGCGGACCAGATAGGCCTGCAGCAGCGCGTCCTTCGACTCGAACTGACGGTAAAGACTCATCTTGTTCACGCCGGCACGCTTGACCACCGCATCCACACCGACGGCGCGAGCTCCCTCCCGATAGAACAGCTCGTCCACCGCTTCAAGAATCTGTTGCTGCGCATCGGCGGCAACGGTCACCTTGCGCGCGGGTTTCTCCGTCTTTGCGACGACACGGCTTGCAACGGTCTTTTTAACTGCCATGATGAGCTCCTGCAAAACTTTTCCTGCCGATGCTTGACATGTTACCGACCGGTACATAACATGGCAAGCAATGTTACCGATCGGTAACAACACAAGGATTAAACATGCAAGCACTTGCCCAGCGCGTACGCGGCCGTTTCCACTATGCGTGGATCGCCGTCGGCGTGGCCTTTTTTGTCATGCTCGTCACCGCCGGTACGCGCGGTACGCCGAGCGTCATGATCGTGCCGCTGGAGAGGGCCTTCGGCTGGAGCCGTACCGAAATCTCCGCCGCGCTGTCGATCAATCTGGCGCTGTTCGGTCTCATGGGTCCCTTCGCCGCCGCTGCGATGGAACGCTACGGCCTGCGCCGCGCGGTACTGACCGCACTATTCATCCTGGCCAGCGCCGTCGCCCTGTCCAGCCTGATGCGCGAAAGTTGGCAGATGTGGCTGCTGTGGGGACTCATCGTCGGCGGCGCTTCCGGCGTCACCGCCACCACCTTCGGTGCCACCGTGGTCAATCGCTGGTTCACGGAAAAGCGCGGCCTGGCCATGGGCCTGCTCACGGCAAGCACGGCCACCGGACAACTCGTGTTCCTGCCCATGCTCGCCGCCGTCACCGAACGCTGGGGCTGGCAACCGGTGGTACTGATCGTTGCCGGGGCCATCGCGCTGGTGTGGCCGCTGGCCTGGCTACTCCTGCCCGAGCGTCCGGCCTCGCTCGATCTGCCACGTTACGGCGAACCCGCCGATGCGCCGCGCGTACAGGCCGAGCCACATCGCAATCCGGTCGCACTTGCGTTCGGGGTTCTTCGCCGCGCCGTCAAGGTGCGCGAATTCTGGCTGCTCTTCGTTAGCTTCTTTGTCTGCGGCGCGAGTACCAACGGCTACATCGGCACACACTTCATCGCCATGTGCGGCGACTACGGCCTGGGCCCGGTACAGGGCGCCGGCATTCTCGCCGCCATGGGCGCACTCGACCTGCTCGGCACCACCGCCTCGGGCTGGCTGTCCGACCGTTACGACAATCGCAAGCTGCTGTTCTGGTACTACGGCCTGCGCGGGCTGGCCCTGATCTACCTGCCTTTCGCCTTCGGCATCACCTATTTCGGCCTGCCGGTATTCGCCTTGTTCTACGGCCTCGACTGGATCGCCACGGTGCCGCCGACGCTGCGTCTGACCACCGATGTGTTCGGCAGCCGCGACGCCCCCATCGTGTTCGGCTGGATCTTCAGCGGCCACCAGCTCGGCGCCGCCAGCGCGGCGCTGGTCGGCGGCATGCTCAGGAACAGCCTTGGCACCTACACGCTGGCAACCATGGTCTCGGGCAGTCTGTGTCTGCTGGCCGCCGTGCTGGTGCTGCGCATCGACCGTCAGCGCCGCGCCTTAGTCCCGGCCTAGAGCTTCAAGCCACAGCGTAGTCGACATATATCACGTCATGATATAAATTAACGGGTTTGCAGTACAGGCAAACCCGTGAAGAAATCCGACTTCGAAGCGCTTTCCGAATTCCGCTACCAGCTGCGGCGCTTCCTGCGCTTCAGCGAAGATGCTGCGCAGGCGGAAGGGCTGACGCCACAGCAATATCAATTGCTGCTGCAGATCAAGGGCATGCCTGGGCGCAGCTGGATGCATATCGGCGAACTGGCCGAACGCCTGCAGGCCAAGCATCACGGTACGGTCGCGCTGGTCTCGCGCTGCGCCGATACCGGCCTGGTGGAACGCCGCCCCGATCCGGACGACAAGCGCCAGGTCCAGGTGCACCTGACCGAACTCGGCGAGCGTTCCGTCACCCGCATCGCCCAGCGCCACCGCGACGAGCTGCAATCGCTTGCGGACGTATTCCGCGTTGCCCGCATCACCGCCTTCAACGACCGCGACTGAGCCCGGGAGCGTCCATGTCACACCCACACATCCACCTGCGGCGCGACTTCACCGCGGACCAGCGTCTGCTCACCCTGTGCGCCATCGCCGTCGGCATCGGCGTGCTCAGCACACTCGGCGCCTGGGTACTCTTGGCGCTGATCCGTTTCTTCACCAATCTGTTCTTCTTCCAAACCTTCTCGCTCGACTTTCACTCGCCGGCGCAGCACACGCTCGGCGTCTGGGTCATTGCCTTGCCGGTGATCGGCGGCCTGCTGGTGGGCCTGATCGCGCGCTTCGGCTCGGACAAGATCCGCGGCCACGGCATTCCGGAAGCCATCGAAGCCATTCTCTATCGCAAGAGCCTGCTCTCGCCCAAGGTTGCGGTGCTGAAGCCACTGGCTTCCGGCATTGCCATCGGCAGCGGCGGCCCCTTCGGCGCGGAAGGTCCAATCATCATGATCGGCGGCGCGCTCGGCTCGATGATCGCGCAGGCTTTTTCGCTCACCGCCGGCGAGCGCAAGACGCTGCTGGTGGCGGGCGCCACCGCCGGCATGACCGGCATCTTCGGAACCCCCTTCGCCTCGATCATGCTCGCGGTCGAGCTGCT
>DATMTO010000035.1:0-8231 GCA_035564055.1 Rhodocyclaceae bacterium
ATCGTCGATACCTTCTGGCAGACCGAAACCGGCGGCCACGTCATCACGCCGTTGCCGGGCGTCACGCCGTTGGTGCCGGGATCCTGCACGCTGCCTTTCCCCGGCATCCAGGCCACCGTCGTCGATGAGGCCGGCCACGAACTGCCGTGGGGGCAGGGCGGCTTGCTCGTCATCAAGAAGCCCTGGCCGTCGATGATCCGCACCATCTGGGGCAATGCAGAACGCTTCCAGAAAGGTTACTTCCCCGAAGAGCTCGGCGGCAAGCTCTACCTCGCCGGCGACGGCGCGGTACGCGACGCCACCACCGGCTATTTCACCATCATGGGCCGCATCGACGACGTGCTCAACGTCTCCGGTCATCGCCTCGGTACCATGGAAGTGGAGTCCGCACTCGTCGCCAACCCCATCGTTGCCGAAGCCGCCGTGGTCGGCCGTCCCGACGACCTCACCGGCGAAGCGATCTGCGCCTTCGTGGTGCTCAAGCGTCCCTGTCCGGAAGGCGAGGAGGCGATCAAGATGGCCGCCGAGTTGCGCGACTGGGTGGCCAAGGAAATCGGTCCCATCGCCAAACCCAAGGACATCCGCTTCGGCGACAACCTGCCCAAGACGCGTTCCGGCAAGATCATGCGCCGCCTGCTGCGCTCGCTCGCCAAGGGCGAGGAAGTCACGCAGGATGTTTCCACCCTCGAGAACCCCGCCATCCTCGATCAGCTCAAGAGTGCGCGTTAAGCCGTGAAGTTCTTCTGGCAAGATGAGGAGCTGAGCCCGGTCGAGATCGTCGATCGTGCCATTGAGGGGCGCAAATCCGTCCGTGCCTTTCTGCCCACGCCGCTGCCGGCGGGCGAGCTCGAGCGTATTCTTGAAGTGGCGGCGCAGGCGGCCTCGGGCGGCAATATGCAGCCCTGGCGCGTGTATGTGCTTGAGGGCGAGGCGCGTCAGCGCCTCGTCAATGCCGTGTGCTACGCCTATGACTTCGCGCCCGAAGAGCGCAAGAGCGAATACGAGTACTACCCGCCCGAGTTCTTCGAGCCCTATGCCGCACGGCGCCGTAAGCTGGGTTGGGATCTCTACGGTTTGCTCGGCATCGAGCGCGGCGAAAAAGGCAAGATGAAGGCCCAGCAGCGCCGCAACTTCGAGTTCTTCGGCGCGCCCACCGGCCTGATTTTCACGATTGATCGGCGCTTTACCCAGGGCGGCTGGCTTGATTACGGCGGCTTTCTGCAGAACATCATGATCGCCGCCCGTGTGCGCGGCATCGATAGCTGTGCGCAGGCCTCGTGGATGGAGTATCCCGGCGTGGTCGAGCGGGAGCTGGAAATTCCCCGCCATGAAATGGTCGTCTGCGGCATGGCGCTCGGTTATGCCGATCCCGATGCTGTCGAAAACAAATTGGTCAGCGAGCGCATTGCCGTTGCCGACTTCACTATCCGTCCCGAAAAGTAATGAGCAGCGCCAACGAACTCACTGCCAAGCAACGTATCGACACCTGGCTCTGGGCCGCGCGTTTCTTCAAGACGCGCAGCCTGTCCTGCAAAGCCATCGACGCCGGCCATGTGAAATGGAACGGCGCTACCGTCAAGCCGGCCCGCGAAATCAAGGTCGGTGACGAACTCGAAATCCGCAGCGGCGAGCAGGTGTTTCAGGTCACGGTGAAAGCGCTGCATGCGTTGCGCCGCCCGGCGCCCGAGGCGCGCACCATGTACGAGGAAACCGAAGCCAGCTTCAATGCCCGCGTCAAGGCATCGGAGATGCGCAAGATGGCGCCGACACCGGGCGCCGATCTGCGCGGCCGGCCGACCAAGCGTGATGCCCGTCAAATGAAGCGGTTCAGGGACAGCTAAACGATTGCTTTCCGACAAAGCGGCCTAGGCCGCTTTTTTCTTGGGCGGCGCCAGCTGTGCCGGGAACGTTTCAGCCAGCCAGTCGATGAACACCCGGAGCCGGTGCGTCAAGTGCCGATTCTGCGGATACACGACGTGGAAGGGGTAGGCTGCCGGCTTCCACTTCTTGAGTATCTCCACCAGGCGGCCATCGCGAATCGCCGGCCCTGCCGCGTAGGTAAAAGTCTGAATGATGCCGAGCCCGGCCAGGCCGGCGGCCAGATGGGCGTTGCTTTCGTTCACGCCCATGCGGTGCTCGACCTTAATCTCCAGCTTTTCCCCCGCCTGCTCGAAACGGAAGGGCATGGCGCGCCCGTTCTGGCTGGAGACGTAGGCAATCAGCTTGTGTCCGTTCTTCAGCTCGTCCGGATAGGCCGGTACGCCGAACTGCTTGAGGTAGGCCGGCGTGGCGCAGGTCACCATTTCCGCCTTGCCGATCGTGCGCGCCACCAGCGATGAAGGATCCAGCGCGCCGCCGCGAATCACGCAGTCGACGTTGTCGCTGATCAGATCGACCGATCGGTCGGAAACGCCGAGGTCGAGACGGATATCCGGATAACGCTCCAGGAAGTCCGGCAGCGCCGGGATCAGGACATCGCTTGCGGTCGAGGAGCCGATATCGATGCGCAGATGGCCGCGCGGCTTGCTGCGCGAGATGTTGAAGGAGGTGTCGATGTCCTCCAGGTCCTTGAGGATGCGCCCCGTTTTTTCGTAGTAATCGGTGCCTTCGGGCGTCACCGATACGCGCCGGGTCGTCCTTTGCAGGAGCTTGATGCCCAGATAGGCTTCCAGCTCCTGCACAAGTTTGCTCAAGGTCGCGTTCGGCATGTCCAGCGAATCCGCCGCGCGCGTAAAGCTGCCCGTCTCCACTACTCGGGCGAATGCCCGTATCGCCTGCAACTGGTCCATGCCTTGGCTCCAATACCTGGTCCGATGGATTTATATTATCCATGGTTGTGTAAAGTTATTTTCATTTTACCGTATTTATCAAAAGATCGACGAAGCCTAAAGTTCGCTCATGCCTTCTGCAACAAACCCAAACGGGAACAGCGCGGGAAGCACATTTCAATCAATCGACTTAAAGGAAATCATCATGAGCAAGCAACTGAATGGCAAGATCGCACTCGTTACCGGCGGCACCACCGGCATTGGCCTGGCCACCGCGCAAGAGCTGGTGGCGCAGGGTGCGCAAGTCTTCATTACCGGCCGACGCCAGACCGAGCTGGATGCCGCCGTGGCCGCCATCGGCGCCGCCGCCACCGGCATTCGCGCCGACGCTTCGGTGCTGTCCGACCTGGATGCGGTGTATGCGCAGATCGCCAAGACGGCCGGCCGTCTCGACATCCTCTTCGCCAATGCCGGTGGCGGCGACATGCTGCCGCTGGGCGCCATCACCGAAGAGCATTTCGATCGCATCTTCGGCACCAATGTGCGCGGCGTGCTCTTCACCGTGCAGAAGGCATTGCCGCTGCTGAGCAACGGCAGTTCGATCGTGCTTACCGGTTCCACGGTTTCGATCAAGGGCACAGCCAATTTCAGCATCTACAGCGCCAGCAAGGCGGCCGTCCGTAACTTTGCGCGCTCCTGGGCGCTCGATCTCAAGGATCGCGGTATCCGCGTCAATGTCGTCAGCCCCGGCCCGATCCTCACGCCGGGCCTGGGCGGTCTGGTGCCGGATGAAAACCGTCAGGGCCTGTTCGACTACCTGGCGGCGCAAGTCCCGATGGGCCGCCTCGGCGAGCCCGAGGAGGTGGGCAAGGCCGTCGCTTTCCTGGCGTCGGATGCGGCCAGTTTCATCAACGGCATTGAGCTGTTCGTCGATGGTGGCATGGCCCAGGTCTGATGCTGGCTATGGCATGACAAAAAGCCCCGGCATGCCGGGGCTTTTTATTGTTGGTGCGGTAACGCTTACGTCTTCGCCGGCAGCATGCGCACCACGAACGCCAGCAGCGAAGTCGATGTCGCCAGTGCAACCACCGCCAGCCAGCCCCATTGTGCGAACAACAGCGAGGCGAGGGCGGCGCCGGCCGACATGCCGATGAACATGCCGACGAAGAGCACGGCGTTGAGGCGACTGCGCGCGGCCGGTTCCAAACCATAAACGATGGTTTGATGGGCGATCAGCGTCGCCTGCACGCCGAGGTCGAAGCCTACGGTGCACAGCGCCAGCAGCCACAGCTGACCTTGCGTCGACAGTGCTGGCGCCAATGCCATCACGGCAAACGATGCGGCGGTGAAGGCGGTGCCGATACGCGTCACCAGGGACGGGCCCTTCTTGTCGGCCAGCTTGCCGGCGATCGGCGCAATCAGCGCACCTGCTGCGCCGGCCAGGCCGAAGCTGCCAGCCACCGCGCTGCCCATGTGGAAGGGTGCTTCATGCAACATCAGCGCCAGCGTGCACCAGAAGGCGCCGAAACCGGCCGACATCAGGCCCTGTGCCAGGGCGGCGCGGCGCAGCGGCGAATATTTCTTGAGCAGGTCGAGCAGCGAGGCGAGCAGGGCGAGGTAGGGCTGTTGGGTGGTCGGCGCGAAGCGCGGCAGTTTGCGCCAGAGGGCGACAGCAATCGCCGCAATGCTCACGGCGGCGGCCATGAATACGGCACGCCAGCCGAACGCTTCGGCCATGAAGCCGGACAGCACACGCGACAGCAGGATCCCCATCAGCACGCCGGTCATCACCGTGCCCACGATCTTGCCGCGGCTGTGGTCCGGCGCCAGGGTTGCCGCGGCCGGCACGATGTCCTGTACCAGCGTGGCGGCCAGGCCGATGGCCAGACTCGCTGTGATCAGCAGTGCAATGTTCGGTGCTGCGCCGGCCAGCAACAGCGCCACGGTCAGCCCCCCCGCCTTGATCAGAATGATGCGCCGACGGTCGTAGCGGTCGCCCAGCGGCGCCAAGAGGAGGATGCCGAGCGCATAGCCAATCTGAGCGGCAGTCGGCACCAGCCCGACTTCTCGCGTGCCGGCATGCAAGTCCGCGCCGAGAATGCCGAGCATGGGCTGCACGTAATAGATGGTCGCCACGGCCAGGCCGGCGGCGGCGGCGAGCAGCAGCACTAGCCCGGGCGAGAGTTCGCCTTTTGCGGCTTGGCCGCCTTTTTCAGCCTTGGCCGGCTCGGTCACCGATAGGGCCAGGCTATGTGTGTTTTGCATGGAAGACATGGCGTTACTCCTTTAAAGATCCATGGCTGCATTGTGATTACTGGAGTTTGTCTTGTGTAGTAGCGCCGGACGAACATCTCATATACGCTACGCGTATGAAGAAGGATTTCAATACTGTGGCTCCCGCTGCCGGTTCTTTGGCCGGATCTGCAGCCCCCTCCCTGGCCAACGCCGACCGCATTGAGCTGATCCAGACCTTCGTACGCATCGTCCAGGCCGGCAGTCTGTCCGCCGCCGCGGCGCAGATGGGTACCACCCAACCCACCATCAGCCGCCGCCTGCAACAGCTCGAACGCACGCTGGGGGTGCGCCTCTTGCAGCGCTCCACGCATGCCATGAAGCTCACCGAGGACGGCGAGCGCTGCTTTGAGCGCGCCAAGGAGCTGCTTTCCGGCTGGGAGGCCTTCGAGTCCGACCTGCGCGGCGCCGGCGTCGAAGCCAGCGGCGCCTTGCGTGTGGTGGTGCCGCATGCCTTCGGCCAGGTGCAGTTGATCGGCCCGCTCACCGAGTTCCTGCGCCGTCACCCGCGCATCAGCGTGGACTGGCTGCTGCATGAGCGCGCCACCGACTTCGTTTCTCAAGGCATCGATTGCGCCATCCAGGTCGGTGAGGTCACCGACTCCTCGCTGGTCGCCATCAAGCTGGCCGAGGTGCCGCGCGCCATGGTGGTCGCGCCGTCGGTGCTGGAGGATATGCCCAGGATTGAACACCCGAACGACCTCGCCGCCTTGCCCTGGCTCGCCATCTCGCTGTTCTACCGCCGCCAGATCAATCTGCAGCATGCAGCGAGCGGCGAAAAGATCGATGTCGCCATTCAGCCGCGCATGATCACCGACAACCTTCACGCCATCTGCAACGCCGCGCTTGAAGGCATGGGCGCCTGCATCGTTTCCGCCTGGATGGTGCGCGACCACATCAAGAGCGGGCGCCTCGTCGAGCTGCTGCCCGAGTGGCGCGCCTCTTCGCTGCCCGTGTCCGTGATCTACCCTTACGCCCGCCACTACCCGGCGCGGCTGCGCCTTTTCATCGATCTCATGAAAGAGGTGATGCCCGCTGCCGTGGGCGACGAGACCTGCCCGCCGAAATAGGATTGCTTAGGCGTATGCGTTTTTAGCGGTGAGCTTTTCGAGTAGGAAGTCGATGAAGACGCGCACGCGCAGCGGCAGATGCCGGCCGCTCGGATACAGCAGCGAGAAGTTGCGCGTCGCGCCCGCATAGGCCGGCAGCACCTCGACCAGCGCGCCAGTACGCAGGTCTTCTTCCACGATGAAACGATAGGTCTGGAACAGGCCGCCGCCGTTGCGCGCCAGCGTGACCGAGCTCATGTAATCGCCGGAGGTGCGATAGCCGCCCAAGGTCGGTACTTCGCCGATCACGCCGCCTTGACGGATCAGCCAGGGAATGTCGCGGCCGCTGCTGGGCAGTTCGAACTGGATGCAGTCGTGTTTCTCCAGATCATCCGGCGTCTTCGGCGTGCCGGCGCGGGCCAGGTAACCCGGCGTGGCGACGATCACCAGCGGCGCATCCTCCAGCACACGCCCGATCATGTTCGAATCGGGCGGCAGGCGGCCGCGTATGGCGAGGTCGTAGCCTTCCTCCACGAAGTCGATATTGCGATTGCTGACGTGGGTCTCCAGCGTCACGTCCGGATAGCGCGAGCGGAACTCCGGCAACAGGGGTAGCACGCGGTAGTGGGCGTAGGGCACGGGCAGGCTGATGCGCAGATGGCCGGCCGGCTTGGTTTGTTTGCCGGTCACTTGGTTCTCGGCATCGACGAGTTGCGTCAGCGCCTGACGGCACTGCTCGAAATACGCCTGGCCGCCGTCGGTAAGGCGGATCTGCCGCGTCGTGCGCACGAAGAGTCGCACGCCCAGCCGCTGTTCGAGACGCGACACCGAACGGCTCACCGCCGCCGGCGTCACGCCGGCCAGATTGGCCGCCGCCGTAAAGCTGCCGCTTTCCGCCGCAAGGCAGAAGAGCTCGATACTGCCAAGCAGGATGTCGTCAAATTGTCGCTGCATTGATTACGTCATGTATCAAGTAATTTGCATAAACGTATATTTATCAACAAATTCGACATAAGTACAGTCCATTCCACGCTGCAGACCGCAGCGCCAATCACAGACAAGGAATGGATATGAGCACTCAAAACAAAACAGTCATCGTCACCGGCGCCTCCAGCGGCATCGGTTTCGCCGTTGCCGAGGCCTACGCCAAGCGCGGCTACAACGTGGTGGGCAATGCACGCGCGCTGCCCAAGCTGCAGGAAGCCGCCGCCAAGATTGGCAAGCGCTTCGTGCCGGTCGATGGCGACATCGCACTGCCCGAAACCGCCAGGCGCGTCTTCGATACCGCCATCGCGCAGTTCGGCGGCGTCGACATCCTCATCAACAACGCCGGCATCTTCGTGCCCAAGGCCTTCGACGCCTTCACGCCGGAGGAAGTCGAGCGCATGCTGGACACCAATATCAAGGGCGTGTTCTACATCACCCAGCTGGCCGGCGCGCACATGAAGCAGAAGAAGCGCGGCCATATCGTCAACGTCAGCGCCAGCATCGCCATGCAGCCGACGACCAAGGTGCCCGCGCTAATGACCGCCATCGTCAAGGGCGGCTTGAACCACGCCACCAAGGCGCTGGCCATCGAACTGGCCGCCGACAACGTCATGGTCAATGCCGTCGCCCCTGGCATCATCGACACCCCCATGCATGCGCCGGAAACCCACGGTTTTCTCAAGGGCCTGCACCCGACCGGCACCATGGGCTCGACCCAGGACGTCGTCGATGCCGTACTGCATCTGGCCGACGCGAAATTCACAACCGGCGCTATCCTGGCCATCGACGGCGGCGCCGCTGCCGGAGTCTGGTAAGGAGACCGACCATGCCATTCGTGAATATCCAGATCACCCGCGAGGGCGGCGTCACCGCCGAACAGAAGGCCGCACTGATCCGTGGCAGCACCGATTTGCTGAAACGGGTCTTGAACAAGGACCCGGCCACGACCTTTGTCATCATCGATGAAGTCGATACCGACAACTGGGGCGTCGCCGGCGAAACCATCACCGCACGTCGCAAGCGCGAAAAGGCGCAGCAGAGGTAAAGTCTTGCCCGCGGGGAGTCATTCTCGCGGGCAAATTACCTTTCCGGGCTGAAAAAGGCTTTTGAGAGGCTCACCTTGTGGGCCTCAGAT
>DATMTO010000036.1:0-2081 GCA_035564055.1 Rhodocyclaceae bacterium
GTACCTGGTCGGGCAGCATGCCAATGGATTCGCCCGAGCGCAGTGCCTTGAGCAGGGCGCGCACGCCGCTCATGTCGGCGGCGGCAATCTTGAGATTGGCGGCGCGGCCGGCTTCATAGAGCGGTTGCAGCCATTGCTGCCGCGGCGGGCGGTAAAGCACGGTGATCGGACGATGCGAGGCGAGGTACTGGGCGGTGATCTCGAAACAGCCCAGGTGGGGCGTCAAGTACAGGATGCCCTTGCCGGCGGCCCAGGCGGCATCGACGTACTCCTGGCCGCTGACCTTGGCGACGCGGTGCATGACCTCGTCCTGCGGGCGCAGCCAGATCTTGGGCAGCTCGAACAGCATCTGCCCGGCGGCCACGATGGCCTCGTTGCGATAGTCGGTGAGTCCCGCCTGCGCCAGGTTTTCGCCCAGCAAACGCCGGTAGCTTGGCGACAACAGCCAGTTCAGCCAGCCCGCCAGGGCGCCGAGATTGTGCAGGACGGCCAGGGGCAGCCAGTTGAGGACGCGAAACAGGAAAAACATCGTGAGTTTGGGTAAAGCGGCAGGCTTGATCGATGCCGGGCGAAAGGGTACATTATCGCCTGTAACAAGCGCCGCTTGCGGGCTTTGTTGCGACCGCCGAGTTAATGAGGACAACTTGCAGGGCGGTGTTGCTGAGGTTCGGTAACGAAATCACTGCTAAAGCGCGCCTGCTCTTTGTTCCCGGAGCTGGTAACGCCAGCCAATTGTTAAACGGGACAGTCATGGAGCAGGATCAATGAGCAATAACTACTTCTTCACTTCCGAGTCGGTTTCCGAAGGCCATCCGGACAAGGTCGCCGACCAGATCTCCGACGCCATTCTCGATGCCATCCTGGCGCAGGACAAGTATTCGCGCGTCGCCGCCGAAACCCTGTGCAACACGGGCCTCGTCGTGCTGGCCGGTGAAATCACCACCACCGCCAACGTCGACTATATCCAGGTCGCGCGCGACACCATCAAGCGCATCGGCTATGACAACACCGAATACGGTATCGACTACAAGGGCTGCGCCGTGCTCGTCGCCTACGACAAGCAGTCGCCCGACATCGCCCAGGGCGTGGATCGCGCCAGCGACGACTATCTGAACCAGGGCGCCGGCGACCAGGGCCTGATGTTCGGCTACGCCTGCGACGAAACCCCGACGCTGATGCCGCTGCCGATCTACCTGTCGCACCGCCTGGTCGAGCGCCAGGCGCATCTGCGCAAGGACGGCCGCCTGCCGTGGCTGCGCCCGGACGCCAAGTCGCAGGTCACCCTGCGCTATGTCGACGGCAAGCCCGATGCAATCGACACCGTGGTGCTGTCCACCCAGCACTCGCCGGAAATGTCGCTGGAAGCCATTCGCGAAGCCGTGATCGAGGACATCATCAAGCCGGTGCTGCCCAAGGAGCTGATCAAGGGCGAGATCAAGTATCTGGTGAACCCGACCGGTCGTTTCGTCATCGGCGGCCCGCAGGGCGACTGCGGCCTGACCGGCCGCAAGATCATTGTTGACACCTACGGCGGCGCAGCCCCGCACGGCGGTGGTGCCTTCTCCGGCAAGGACCCGTCCAAGGTCGACCGTTCTGCTGCCTACGCCGCCCGCTACGTGGCCAAGAACGTCGTGGCCGCCGGCCTCGCCACCAAGTGCCTGGTGCAGATATCCTACGCCATCGGCGTGGCCCAGCCGACCAGCGTTTATGTGACCACCCAGGGCACCGGCAAGGTCTCCGACGAGAAGATCTCCGAACTGGTCAAGAAGCACTTCGACCTGCGTCCCAAGGGCATCGTCGCCATGCTCGACCTGCTGCGCCCGATCTACCAGAAGAGCGCTGCCTACGGTCACTTTGGTCGGGATGAGCCGGAATTTACGTGGGAAAGTACGGACAAGGCGGCAGCGCTGCGCGCTGACGCTGGCCTGTAAGGCCAGGCCGCTAGCGGCTCTTGTCCGTATTTCGTCGTAGGCTAACCTGCGCAGCAGGTTAAGGTGGTGCGTAAGCGCCACCGGCCAAAGACAGATAACTGTTGTCTGCGCTTGGCGCAGACCCGGGCCGCAAGGCCCGCTAGCGGAGTA
>DATMTO010000037.1:0-1895 GCA_035564055.1 Rhodocyclaceae bacterium
GTCGGACTTTAGGAAGGGGCCGGGCCGCCGATTCGTTGAAAAGGGTGGTGTTTGCCACGCGCTTCCCGCGCCGGCGCTCGATCCAAGGAACAAGGCTCTGCAACCGCCTTTGTTCAAAAGATCACGGCCTTGACAAATCGGGCTAAAGAAACTTCGCCTCCGCACCGATAGCCATTGCAACGGCGCTGAATCCAGCTCCGTGGTCCGGCTAGAAGGCCGAGGTCGCATGGCATCGCCGCAGGGCGAGGCGTGGCTTCAACGGTTGACTGGCGTCGGGCGTCGCCGCGAAGGGGCACCGCAGGGTGTGCTGGAGCGGACAGCACGGGTGCTGCACCCGGGCACCCGGGTCTTCGTCCGGCGGTTTGCCGGTATATCTAGCAAAAGGAAGCATCATGGCCTCGATCATCAATACCAACCTGCTGTCGCTGAACGCGCAGCGCAACACCGCCGCGTCGCAGAGCTCGCTGGCGACCTCCCTGCAGCGCCTGTCCTCGGGCTTGCGCGTCAACTCCGCCAAGGACGACGCCGCCGGCCTCGCGATCTCGGAGCGCCTCAACGCCCAGGTTCGCGGCTCCAACGTCGCCATCCGCAACGCCAACGACGGCATCTCGCTGTCGCAGACGGCCGAAGGCGCGCTGTCCAAGGTGAACGACTCGCTGCAGCGCATGCGCGAGCTGGCCGTCCAGTCCCGCAACGCCACCAATACCAGCGCCGACAAGGATTCGCTGGACAAGGAATTCGGTGAGCTGTCCAAGGAAATCCAGCGCGTGCTGGGCGGCACGACCTTCAACGGCCGCGCCATCCTGGCCACCGCCGACGCCGGCACCCAGACCTTCCAGGTCGGCGCCAACACGACCAGCAACGACCGCATCGACGTCGTCACCACCGACATGACGACCGACGCGACCATCACGGCCGTGGCCGGTACGGACAACACCGGCGCGGGCCGGGCCGTCATCGACAACACCGCCACGGGTGCGACGATCGACAGCGTCATCGACAACATCGACAAGGCCATCAACACGGTCAGCTCGCAGCGCGCCACCCTGGGTGCCGCCCAGAACCGCATGGACCAGGTCATCTCCAACCTGCAGATCTCGGTGGAGAACCAGAGCGCCGCCAAGAGCCGCATCACCGACGCGGACTTCGCCCAGGAAACCGCCAACCTGTCCCGAGCCAACATCCTCCAGCAGGCTGGCAACGCGATGATCGCCCAGGCGAACCAGATTCCGTCGCAAGTCCTGTCCTTGCTTCGATGAAGCCGGGCCAGCACCGCTGGCCCTGAGTGAAACGTCCACTACGAAGACGGAAGTCCTCACCCCTCCAGCACAAGCACCTTGACGCACTCCCGCCGCGGGCGGGGTGCGTAATTCACGGTGCCGCGCAAAAAGGATTCAAGTCAATCCATCGTGCCGACGATAAGCATTCCAACGGGTTCGCGATTCACTCGAGGACTACGTGGATCAAGACGCCATCGTCAACGAAAGGATTGAGCCATGCCCCAGATCATCAACACCAACATCGCTTCGCTGAACGCTCAGCGCAACACCGCGATGTCGCAGTCGTCGCTGGCCGTCTCCATGCAGCGCCTGTCCTCAGGCCTGCGTGTGAACTCGGCCAAGGACGACGCCGCCGGCCTCGCCATCGCCGAGCGCATGAACGCCCAGGTGCGCGGCTCTCAGGTCGCCATCCGCAATGCCAACGACGGCATCTCGCTGGCCCAGGTCGCCGAAGGTTCGCTGACCGAAATCGGCAACAACCTGCAGCGCGTCCGCGAACTGTCGGTGCAGGCCTCCAACGCCACCAACTCGGCCAGTGACCGCAAGGCCCTGCAGGCCGAAGTCACCCAGCTGGTCAGCGAAATCGACCGCGTCGCCAAGCAGTCCGACTTCAAC
>DATMTO010000038.1:0-9129 GCA_035564055.1 Rhodocyclaceae bacterium
GCAATGGGGTGGTGCTGGAGCCGAGCAAGGCGCGCACTTCACCGCCCCCGATGTACAAGGTTCTGTTGCTGAATGACGATTACACGCCCATGGATTTCGTGGTCGTGGTGCTTCAGAAGTTTTTCAATCTAGACCGCGAGCGGGCGACCGTGGTCATGTTGCAGGTACATCGCGAAGGCAGGGGAGTTTGCGGGGTTTATCCCCGGGATGTGGCGGCAACCAAGAAGGAGCAGGTCAACACCTTCGCACGCCAGCATCAGCATCCGCTGGTGTGTGTAATGGAGGAAAATTGAAATGATTGCGCAGGAACTTGAAGTCAGCTTGCATATGGCCTTTGTCGAGGCTCGCCAGAAGCGCCACGAATTCATCACCGTGGAGCATCTACTGCTGACGTTGATTGACAACCCTTCGGCAGCCGAGGTTCTGCGCGCCTGCGCCGCCGACATCGACGCGCTCCGCAAGGAACTGACCGACTTCATCGGCGAGCACACACCCACCGTGGGCGGCACCGAGGAAATCGAAACCCAGCCCACGCTCGGTTTTCAGCGCGTAATTCAGCGCGCCATTCTGCACGTGCAGTCGTCGGGTAAGAAGGAAGTGACCGGCGCCAATGTGCTCGTCGCCATTTTCGGCGAGAAGGATTCGCACGCCGTCTACTTCCTGCAGCGCCAGGGCATCACCCGTCTTGATGTGGTGAACTTCATCTCGCACGGCGTCACCAAGAATCCTGCTCCGGCGGGCAAGGAAGAGCCGGCCGAGGTCGAGAACGAACCGGCCGAAAAGGGCGGTGCGCTGGAGAGCTACACCACCAACCTCAACGCCCAGGTGCTGGTCGGCAAGATCGACCCGCTGATCGGCCGCGACAAGGAACTGGAGCGCGTCATCCAGACCTTGTGCCGTCGCCGCAAAAACAATCCCTTGCTCGTCGGCGAAGCCGGCGTGGGCAAGACCGCCATTGCCGAAGGTCTGGCGCACCGCATCGTCGAAGGCAAGATCCCGGAGATCCTGCAGAATGCCGTTGTCTATTCGCTGGACATGGGCGCCCTGCTTGCCGGCACCAAGTATCGCGGCGACTTCGAGCAGCGCCTGAAGGCGGTATTGAAGCAGCTCGCCGATAATCCGGATGCGATTCTCTTCATCGACGAGATTCATACCCTGATCGGCGCCGGTTCGGCTTCGGGCGGCACGCTCGACGCGTCGAATCTGTTGAAGCCCGCCCTGTCGTCCGGTGCGTTGAAGTGCATCGGCGCCACCACCTACAACGAATTCCGTGGCGTGTTCGAGAAGGATCACGCGCTCTCCCGCCGCTTCCAGAAGGTCGACATCAACGAACCGTCGGTCGATGAAACCGTGTCCATCCTGCGTGGCCTGAAGTCGCGCTTCGAAGAACACCACGGCGTCAAATATTCGGCCGCTGCAATTTCCAGCGCGGCCGAGCTGTCAGCCAAGTACATCAACGATCGTCACCTGCCGGACAAGGCCATCGACGTCATCGACGAGGCCGGCGCCGCCCAGCGCATCCTGCCGAAGTCGAAGCAGAAGAAGTTGATCGGCAAGAGCGAGATCGAAGACATCGTCGCCAAGATCGCGCGTATTCCGCCGCAGCATGTATCGGCGGACGACCGCAGCGCGCTGAAGAACCTCGACCGCGACCTCAAGAACGTCGTATTTGGTCAGGACAAGGCGATCGATGCATTGGCAAAGGCGATCAAGATGTCGCGCTCTGGCCTCGGCAACCCGCAGAAGCCGATCGGCGCCTTCCTGTTCTCCGGCCCCACCGGCGTCGGCAAGACCGAGGTTGCGCGTCAGCTTGCCTACTGCATGGGTATCGAGCTGATCCGCTTCGACATGTCCGAATACATGGAGCGTCATGCCGTGTCGCGTCTGATCGGCGCGCCTCCCGGCTACGTCGGTTTCGATCAGGGCGGCCTGCTCACCGAAGCCGTCACCAAGAAGCCGCACGCGGTGCTGCTGCTCGACGAAATCGAGAAGGCCCATCCGGATATCTTCAACATCCTGCTGCAGGTCATGGACCACGGCACGCTGACCGACAACAACGGTCGCAAGGCTGATTTCCGCAACGTGGTCATCATCATGACCACCAATGCGGGCGCCGAAGCTTTGCAAAAGACCAGCATCGGCTTCACCACCAGCAAGCAGGCCGGCGACGAGATGGGCGACATCAAGCGTCTGTTCACGCCGGAGTTCCGCAATCGTCTGGATGCGATCATCTCCTTCGGCGCCCTGAATGCGGAGATCATCTTGCGTGTGGTCGACAAGTTCCTGATGCAGCTGGAAGCGCAACTGCACGAGAAGAAGGTCGAGGCCATCTTCACCGATGCACTGCGCGCCTGGCTGGCCGAAAAGGGCTTCGATCCGCTCATGGGCGCCCGTCCGATGTCGCGCCTGATCCAGGACAGCATCCGTTCTGCACTCGCCGACGAACTACTGTTCGGCAAGCTGGTACACGGCGGCCGCGTCACCATCGATCTCGACCAGGACAGCGAGGAAGAAGGCAAGATCAAGCTGACCATCGAGGAAAAGGCCGAGCACGCCGCTCACGTGGAGCGCTAAGTTCTTTCTCTGCCGCAAAGCAAAAGGCCGCACTTGTGCGGCCTTTTGCTTTGGACGCTTCGCTCCTGCCGAAGGCCCTGCTCCGTAATCGCGCCGTTAGTTGCGCCGGCTATCGATCTCGCGATAGGTCGTCACGGCGCTTAAAAGTCGCGCAAAGTCCTCGCTCAAGGCCAAGCGCCAGCCTGTTGCCGGCAGCTCCTGCTGCCGCGCCGCCAGCTCGGCCCGGCGGAGCATGGCAACCAGATGTTTGGCGCCCATCTGCGCCAGCAACCCCACCAGGAGATGGCATTGGCGGGCAAACCCTGCAGCGTCGCCGCTTGCCTGGAGTTGGTCGAGTTGCTCCAACTGGGCGGGAATATCGGCCAACACGGAATCGACAATGGTGAATGCCAGATACCTGTCCTCGCCGCAATTTCGCATCAGCTCGCGCCAGTCGAATATTTCATCGCTGCCAGAGGTCGGCAGCGGCAGCGCCTCAACCGCAAGTGCTGCCGATGATGTCAGCCACTGCAAGAGCTTGCAGCGCAAGTCGTCCAGCCCAACCGGCTTAGACAGATAGTCGTTCATGCCGGCCTCCAGGCAGCGCTCACGATCTCCCGTCAAGGCGTTCGCTGTCATGGCGACAATCGGAATCCGTCGATTGTGTTCCCCGGCGATCCCGCTGCGTATCAGGCGCGCGGCCGCGAAGCCGTCCATGACCGGCATCTGGCAATCCATGAGCACCAGATCAAAGCGCTCGCGTGACAACATACGCACGGCCTCATCTCCGTTGGCGGCGGCGCGGCCCTCCAGACCGATCTTGCCCAGCATCTGCAAGGCCACCTTTTGATTGGTGAGCGCGTCGTCGACTACCAGAATACGGGCATCGCCGTTGAGCACGCCCTCGACCGGAGACAGCTCGACAGGCTGCGGCACGCGATCCGGCAAGGGTAGACACAGCCGGACCGTGAAGGTGGAGCCGACGCCAAGCGCCGATTCGACATCGATCTTGCCCCCCATCAGCTCGACCAGTCCGCGCGTGATGGACAAGCCGAGGCCGGTACCGCCGAAACGCCGCGTGACCGAGGAGTCGCCCTGATAGAAGGGCGCAAACAGCCCGGCCACGACCTCGGGCGCCATGCCGACACCAGTGTCCTGTACCGCCATGTCAAAACATGCCTGATGCGCGCCCAGCTCGCGTACGCGCACTTCCACACTGATGCCGCCGTGCTCGGTGAACTTGACTGCATTTCCGAGCAGGTTGATCAACACCTGGCGCAACCGCGCTGCGTCGCCTGTCAGCCAATTTGGCAGGCGCGTATCCGTTTCCAGACGCAGATCGATACCGCGTGCACGCATCTGCGGCTGGAACATGCCAACCACGCCGGACAACAGGGGGCGAGGCTCGAACGGCAGCATTTCGAGTTCAAGCTTGCCGGCCTCGACCTTGGAAAAGTCGAGGATGTCGTTGATGATGATGAGCAGCGACTCTGCACTGGAAACGATGATCTCCGCATACTCCTGCTGTTCGGCGTTCAACGGCGTTCCCTGCAGTAACTGGGCCATGCCGATGACGCCATTCATGGGCGTGCGGATTTCGTGACTCATCGTCGCCAGGAAAGTGCTTTTGGCTCGGCTCGCCTGCTCGGCAGCTTCTTTGGCCTTTAGCAGCGAAGCTTCGGCCTCCTTGAGACGCGTGATATCGAGGGCGATGGCCAGATACCCGGTGATATGGCCCTCAATACTGCGCATCGGCGTGACCGACAACGATACCTGGCAATGGCTGCCGTCCTTGCGCACATAGCGCCACTCACGCTGCTCCGAGCCGTGCATCAGCGGCAGTTCGGTGATGGTCTGGAACCCTTGTACCGCGTAGCCCAGCACTTCGCTGAGTTCGCGGCCG
Source organism: Rhodocyclaceae bacterium (assembly GCA_035564055.1). GTDB lineage: Bacteria > Pseudomonadota > Gammaproteobacteria > Burkholderiales > Rhodocyclaceae. The sequence goes on from DATMTO010000038.1 coordinate 4,457, forward strand.
CGTTGCTGCAATTCGATGGGATCGTGAAACGCGATCGGCGTCATGCGGCCGACTATGTCCTCAGCGCTGTAGCCGAGCAGGCGCTCGGCGCCGCGATTGAAGACCGTCACCAGACCGTCTGTGTCGGCGGCCACAATTGCGACTTCCGAGGCGGCATCCAATAACGCCTGATAGCGCTGATTCAGCTCCAGCACCGCCTTTTCCGCTTCGTGGCGCTCGGTCACGTCATGGACCACGCAGTAGAGGAGATCCCGCCCATCCAGATTGATCGGACCGGCGTGCATCTCGACCTCGCGCAACGTACCGCCCTTGAGCCGGTGCTGCTGAAATACATGGCTGCGCTGGCCGCTCAGCGCGTCCTGCAGCATCTCACGTAAGACGGTCTCCTCGGCGTTGACCAATGCCGTGAGCGCCATGCCGCGCATATCGATGGCGGCGGTGCCGTAATAGCGCACGGCGGCTTCGTTCGCCTCGACAACGCTGGCAGCGAACGGGTCCACCAGCAGGGCGGTGACGCCGGAATGGCTAAAGATGGAACGGTAGCGCTCTTCACTGGAGCGCAATGATGCGGTCAGACGGCCGGCAATTCTTTGCGCTCGCTGGCGGGTATTCACGAACGCCCAGGTCATGCCGAACAGCAGCACGCAGATGGCCACCATGGAACCGAGTGCAACCCAGGCGGTATCGGAGCGTAGGCGACTACCGTAGCCTGGCAAAGCAGTGTATCTAAGCGTCCAGATACGGCCGTTCGGCGCCAGGCGTGTCGTCTGCTGTATGCCACTGCCAGCCACCGACCGCGACTGCAGGTGCAGACTGTCATAGATGAGCTGTTGCGGCGCCTGGCTGTCGCCGTCGAATATTTCCAGCCGGATATCCTGAAGCTGCTGGCTGAGCATCGCCTCCATCAGCTCGCTGACGCGAAAGGCCAGCGCAATCCAACCAGTCAGGGCCTGACGACGCTCGTCGCGCGACTGCAATACGTCATTGCTGCCATAAACCGGATAGAACACCAAAAGTGTGGCGGCGTCGGCTTCACTGTCGTCGCTCAGCAGGCGGGTCTTGCCCGAGAAGATCGGCATGCCGGTGTCGCGCGCACGTTCCATCGGCTGGCGCAGGACCGGATCGGTCAACATGTCGTAGCCAAACATTGCCTGACTTTGCCCGGAAAACGGCTCGAGGAAATGTACGCTCGAATACTCGCTACGCTGGCTCGATGGTTTCAGATCAAAGTCGGTATAGCCTTCGTGGCGGACCTCGGCCACATAGGCGTCGCGGCTGCCAGCGGAAATGCGGCGCACATACGCCATGGTCTGCACGCCACGCGGCGTCTGGTCCAGATTCAACTCCCAAACATAGCGACGCCAGGCGCTGCGGCTCACATGTCCACTCGCTGCGAAAAGGCCGGCGGCGCCGCGCAGCATGTTTTCGTTACTCGACATGCGTTCGCTGATGCGCGTCGTGATGAGGTGCGTGTCCGCCTCAAATTGGTCTTGCTGAGCGCGACTGATACGCGCATCGATGGCCTGCCAGACAAGGCCCATTGCCAGCGCACAAACCACGAACGCAGCCGCCGGCGCCCAGTAGCGGCGTTTGGCCGACGACGGCTCCGCCGCCGGAACGGCGTGTACATCGGCAACCGCGGATTTGGGCCTCAATAGGTTCATGGTGCGTATCCTAAACCGGGACGATCCGATTTTTGCGCGTTGCTTGCGCCGGACCGGGTATTCCGGCAACGCTCACGCTACGCCATAATGCACACTCTGCGGCTATCCCGCCCTACTCATGGCCCCCGAAAAGGCATGGAAATCGAATTCAAGCTCAGTTGTACGCCCGAAGCCGCCCAGGGACTCAGTCGCCAGCTGACCCGCCTGACCGGCGCGGGGCCGAGCCGGATGCACCTGCAAAACACTTACTACGACACGCCGAACCAGGATCTGCGGGCCCAGGGCATCGCCCTGCGCATTCGCCAGCAGGGTAAGACGGCATTGCAGACAGTCAAATGTGCCGGTCTCGTCAGCGGCGGGCTGAGCAGCCGCCCGGAATGGGAAACAACCTACAACGGTCGCTTCGACTTCAGTCCGGTCAGCGACCCCAAAGTGCGCGAACAGCTTGAGACGCTGATGCAGTTACCCGGGTATCGGGCCACCCTGGATACGAACTTCAGTCGTCATATCTGGCACTGGCGGCCAGCCGCCGATACGCACGTCGAGATTGCCCTCGATCGCGGCCGCATCCTGGCCGGCGGACGCGAGGAAGCCATCTGCGAAATCGAGCTTGAGCTGATCGAGGGCACGCCGGAACGGCTGCTGGATCTGGTCGCACATCTCGCCACACTGGCCCCCCTGTTCCCGGCGCCGCTGTCAAAAGCCAGCCGCGGCAGCCTGTTGCTTGGAGCCAGTGTGAAAAGCGCCCTGCCGCAGGATACCCGTGCAGGCAATTGCAGTGACATTTTCATCACGCTGGCGCAGCACTGTCTCGATCAGATCAGTATCAATCTGCCCGTCAATTGCAGCCGCTTCAGTGCCGAAAACCTGCATCAGGTACGAACTGGCCTGCGCCGGTTGCGCGCCTTGCTGCAACTATTCCAGCCGCTGTTGCGACGCGCCTGGCCGCATAAACCGATTAGCGCCGGTGCACGCCACTACATGGCCACGCTGGCGCCAGCGCGCGACCTGTATGTGCTGCAGAACGAAATCGTGACCCCGGCGCTCTCAACCATCGCCCCTCGCAAAAGGCAGCCGCTACAAACGCAACTCGCCCGTATGAGCGAAGCCGCGCTCGCGGACGCGGAGCACCATTTGCTATCGGCCGAGTTCTCGACCTGGCTACTCCATACCAGCCTGGCGCTACATACCAGACCCTTGCGCCGGAAAGCTGCCGGACAGACCTGGGCCCGCCAGTCGGCCAAGCTGCTTGCGCCTCGCCTGGCCGACTACGACAAGCACCTCCGTCGTACCAAAGAGTCTCCCGAAGCCATGCACCTGTTACGCAAAAGCGGCAAGCATCTGCGCTACCAACTCGCGGTAAGCGAACCTGATCATGTACCGCGACAGCTGGCGGCTATCGGCCATCTGGCCAAGCTACAAGACACGCTCGGCAGTCTCAATGACCTTTACAGCGCAGCCCACTACCTCGGGCATCTGCCGCTTTCATATACCGCTACCATTACCGCCATTGGCGCCCACCATGTTGACCGCCACAAGGCGCTGCAAAAGCAGGCTACAAACCAGATCCGGCGACTGCGTCCGGAAATCCGTACGCTACGTGCGGCTTACCGGAAGACCTCAACGTGAACCTGATCCTTTGGCGGCATGCGGAAGCGGAAGACATTGCACCGGATCACAGCGATGAAAACCGGCGACTGACGGATCGCGGACGCAAACAGGCGCGCGCCATGGCCAATTGGCTGAACGCACACTTGCCCGATGACACGCAGATTCTCGTCAGTCCTGCCTTACGCACGCGACAAACGGCCGAAGCGCTGGGGCGGAGTTTCGACATCGAACCAGGGGTATTCACCGACACCACCGTCGCCGACCATCTCCGCGCCTGCGGGTGGAATTTGCAGGGAAGCGATACCCGGCGCACCGTCCTGCTGATCGGCCATCAGCCCACCCTGGGCCAGGTCGCGGCGCAACTGATGTGCGGCCAGCCGCTACCGTGGTCGGTCAAAAAGAGCGCGGTCTGGTGGCTGGCCCTAGAACATGCAAATGCGCCCGCTCGGCTCGTATGCGTTATCGACAGTAAAACCTTTTGACATAGCGCCATGCACGACACCATCATCTTCGACTTTGACGGCACGCTGATCGACTCGGCGCCAGGTATTCTCGCCACCTATGCGGCCGTACTCGACGCCGCCGGCATCAAGCCGGCCGTCCCATTGGACGCCCGCCTGATCGGCCCGCCCCTGCAGCCGACCATGAGCAAACTCGTCGGCCCCATCGAGGCAGAAAAACTAGAGCTGCTCGTTGAAGACTTCAAGCGTCTCTACAGCGACATCGGCGTCGCCCACACGCCAGCATATCCGGCAGCAGCCGACGCCCTCCGTCAGCTGCGCGCCAACGGAAAAACCCTCTATCTCGCCACTAACAAGCGGGCTCAGCCGACGCTGGCTTTACTGGAGAAGTTTGGCTGGGCCCCCTACTTCCACCGCGTCTATTGCATAGACTCTTATCAGCCTGCCTTTGTCGACAAAACCGCCATGCTGCAGCAACTGCTCCGCGAAAACGAGTTGACGCCAGAACGATGTCTGTATGTTGGGGACACGCGCGGCGACTATATTTCTGCAAACGCTTGTCGCATCAAGTTTGCGGCGGCCCTATGGGGATACGAAAATTGGGACGTCTACTTGGCAGAAAACTCGAGCATGCTGGAATATGCAATCAAGTCGCTTCCTGACATGACCAGGTATACCTAATGCCGAATCAAGACTTGGGCAGGTGGCAGGGCTACCGACACAGATCAACCAGCCAGCCCTGCGTCCAGAAACGCGGGGCAAATGAAGACGTTGGTTTGCCACATTGCCTGTAAGCAATATTTTTTTCACCGACGTGTGAAAAATCCTGACTGACGATCGATATGAAACTGCCGGTCGATAACAGGATGACGGTGCAGAGAAAAAGCCAATTAACTCGTATCGGCCTTGTACCGTCCGACCCTTCATTGAGCTGCAC
>DATMTO010000039.1:0-2839 GCA_035564055.1 Rhodocyclaceae bacterium
GCATGAGGTAACCGGCACGGCTCATGCTCTCGACACCGCAGCCGACGGCGGCTTCGGCCTCGCCGAGTTGGATGGCATTGGCGGCGCTGACGATGGCCTGCAGGCCGGAACCGCACAGTCGATTGAGGGTGAGCGCGCAGGATTCACGCGGCAGGCCGGCATCCAGCGCAATGGCACGCGAGACATACATGTCGCGCGGCTCGGTATGGATGACATTGCCGCAGACCAGATGGGCGATGCGTTCCGGCTCGATACCGGCGCGGTCGATGACTTCGCCCACCACAAGGGCACCCAGCTGCGACGGCGAGAAGTCCTTAAGCGCGCCACCGTAGCTGCCGATGGCAGTACGCACGCCGCTGACGACCACGACTTCAGGCTTGCCGCTCATTTCCGCCGCTCCTTCCGAATATGACGAATCGCTAGTGCCGATGCGTCATCTTAGCGGAAAGCGCGGGCGTCTAGCCGACCATGCTGCCGAGCCAGAACAGCGCGAGCAGCAACAGCGCCAGCACCAGAGTGCGCCAGACCAGGCCGATGGTGCTTTGCAGGAAGTCGGCGTCGGCATCGTCGCCCATGCCCAGCTCGGGCCGGTCGCCGAGATCACCGGCATCGTCGTGCAGGGGCAGGCCCAGGCGCACGCCCAGCGCACCGGCGCCGCTGGCCAGCAGGATGCCATACGCATCCGCCGTCCAGGCGCTGGCCTGGCTACGCCAGCAATAGATCGCATCCTCGAAGTCGCCGACAATGGCAAAGCCGACGGCCGAGCAACGCACCGGTACCCAGTCGAGCACGGCATAGGCTTTGCGCGCGAAGCGGCCGAACTCGCCGAACTCGGCGTCGTGTTCGATGATGCCGCGTCCGCCCCACTGGATATTGAAGAACAGGGCGAGGCGATACAGCAGCGCACCGGCCGGGCCGAGCAGAACGAACCAGAACATGGGCGCAAATACATGACGGTGCGAGGCGACCAGGGCTTCCTCGATGGCGAGGCGCGCGACTTCGTTGCTGCTGAGGCGATCGCCGGAACGGCTGCGCCACTCGGCCAGCAACTGACGCGCACGCGCGATATCGTTGTCGCGCAGGGCGAGGTGAATGTCGGTGAAGAAATGGCTGGAGTGACGGAATCCCAGCGTCAGATAGAGCACGCCCACCGACAGCAGGAACGCCAGGATGGGCTGAAACGCCCACAACAGGCCCTGCAGGATCAGCATCAGCAGCACCGGCACCAGCACGGCGATGATCCACGCCACCATGCCGTGGCGTTTCTGGCCGTCATTGAACTGGCGCTCGAACAGCAATGCATAGCGGGCCAGCGGCCCGAGCACGAATTTGCGCTCGTCGAGCGGGCGAACCTGCTCGATCAGCAGCGTGAGAATGATGGAAAACAGCGTCATGGTCTGGCTACTCTGGCGACATCAGGTTGATGGCTCAAAGATAGCACAGGCGCCGAATCGCCTTAAATGGCGAATAAGCCGCGGGGCGCCGGTTTCATTGGGCCATCGGGACTACTCGCCGATTTCGGCGGATGGTCCGAAAAGGTAGTGGTGCAGGCTGACCAGCATGCCGGCGGTGGCGCCCCAGATGTAGTAACCGCCCCAGGTCATGGCCCAGAACTCACGCAGCTTGCCGCGCGCCTCAACGCGATGGCGCTGGTGGTTGTCGCGATCGAAGATGAAGGATAGTGGCGGCTCGAACACGTCGGCGACCTCGAAGTCGTCGAGCTTGAGATTGAGCGGCGGATGGATCAATGCAACCACGGGCACGACGTGGAAGCCGGTGCCGGTGTCGTAATCGGGCAAGGTGCCAAGCACCTCGATCTGGCGCGACTCCAGTCCGACTTCCTCGTTGGCTTCGCGAATCGCGGTCTGGATCGCATTGCCGTCTTCGGGCTCGCAGCGCCCGCCGGGAAAGCTGACCTGGCCGGCATGGTCCTTGAGGTGGGCGGTGCGCTTGGTGAGCAGGACGGTCAGACCGGTTGGGCGCAGCACCAGCGGAATCAACACCGCCGCCGGACGCAACACGCTCACCGGCATGGTCAACTGATGCAGATGCTGAACGTCGCGGGCACGCGCAGCCGAGCCGTTCGAAAAACGCTCGCGCAGCCATTCAGCGGTGATGGCATCGAGACGGGGTGGAGGATACAATTCCGAAGTCATTTCTTCAACACGATATGCGCAGGAACGCCATGAAACCGGTAGCAATTTTCCGTCACAGTCCCGGCGAAGGTCCGGGCTATTTTGCCACATTCCTCGACCAACACTCGATTCCCTGGCGCCTGTTCAAGCTCGATGAGGGCGAGGCACCGCCGGCTGCAGCCGGCGACTTCAGCGGCCTCTGCTTCATGGGCGGCCACATGAGTGTCAATGACGACCTGCCGTGGATTCCGCCGGTGCTCGACCTGATCCGCAGCGCGGTCAAGCAGGACATTCCCGTGCTGGGCCACTGTCTCGGCGGTCAGCTCATGTCCAAGGCGCTCGGCGGCGTGGTGTCGTTGAATCCGGTCAAGGAAATTGGCTGGGGCAAGGTGCGCGTGCTCGACGACGAATGGTTGCCCGATACGGACGACTTTCTTTCCTACCACTGGCACGGCGAGACCTTCACGATTCCCGACGGTGCCAGGCGCGTGATGGAAAGCGAATACTGCGGTAATCAAGCCTTCGCCCTCGGTCCACATCTTGGCCTGCAATGCCACGTGGAGATGACCGAAGACATGATCCGCAACTGGAGCAGCGGCGGGGCCCGGGAGATTGAACGCGCCGGCGACATTCCCTCGGTCCAGAAGCCGCCGCAGCAGCTGGAGCAGATGGCGCAGAAACTCGACGATCTGCACGCCATCGCC
>DATMTO010000040.1:0-5178 GCA_035564055.1 Rhodocyclaceae bacterium
CGTTGGTATCGCGGCGCGTGCCTTGCCCGGTACCGGCCGCATGAGTTTCGATGTGACCAAGGGCGAGAGCGCCTTCATCGTCGGACGGGCGGTGCACGAATGGAAGATCGATGGCGACCGCTATGAACTGAAGAGCCTGATCGAGACGGCCGGTATCGTGGCCCTGTTTGCCGATGTGCGGCTGGGGCAGACGAGTATCGGCCGGATTGATGCCGAAGGCCTGCACCCGGAGACTTTCCAGGATAATCGCAAGGGCGGGCAGTATCGATCGGAGTTCGATTGGGCCCATGGCACGCTCACACTCAGCAACGGCAACGTCGTGCCGCTGGTACCGGGCGCGCAGGATCTGCTGTCGATGTTCTACCAGTTCGCCCTGTATCCGCTCGACGGATCGGAGCTGTCGCTGATGGTGACGACCGGCCGCAAGTTCGAGCGCTATGTGTTCAGCGTCGAGCGCGACGTCGAGCTGTGGGTGAACCGTGCCACTGACGAGGCGCCGATACGGGCCTATCATCTCGCCTATCGAGGGCGCGATGCCGAAGGGGTGGATGTCTGGCTGGCGCGCGACATGGACCGTCTGCCGGTGAAGATACGCTATACCGACCGCAATGGCGGCGTGACCGAAATGGTCGCCCGCGAGATTAATTATTCGGGGAAAAAGTGATCGACGCTTCCGTCGTCCGGACACCCCAGGGAAAACACACATGAGTTCGCTGCAAATCAATGCCTCCCTGCTGCAGGGCGCCCGCAACGTGGTGTATGAACTGCTGAAGTTCGAGTATCCGGCCGACGCCGTGCTTTCGCACTATTTCCGCAGCAACCGCGAGGTCGGCGCGCGCGATCGTGCCTTCATCGCCGAAACTGCCTATGCCGTGTTGCGCCGCAAGCGCACTCTGGAGCGCCTGTGCGCCGGGTCTGCGGACGAGCGGATCACGCCGCAGCGCCTGGTGCTGGCCTCGCTGACGCGCGTGGCCGGCTACAACACAAAGCAGCTTGCCAGTGCCCTGGACGCCGACGAGGTGAAGTGGCTGGATGCGTTGCGTGAGGTCAAGCTCGATGCCGGCACGCTGGCCGAGCAGGCCGACCTGCCCGACTGGCTGACCGAACGTCTGGCCGGGTTCATGCCCGAGGCCGAGGTGCTGGCGCTGGCGCGCGGCATGAACCAGCCCGCGCCCCTGGATCTGCGCGTCAATCCGCTCAAGATCTCGCGCGCTGACGCGTTGGCTCGACTCGCTGCCGAAGGCATCGAGGTCGAAGCCTGCCCGTACGCGCCGCTGGGTATCCGTCTGAAGAAAAAGCCATCGCTGGCCAAGCATCCGCTGTTCCTCGATGGCAGCTTTGAGGTGCAGGACGAAGGCAGCCAGCTGCTCGGCCACTTGCTGCAGCCCAAGCGCGGCGAAATGGTCATGGACTTTTGCGCTGGCGCCGGCGGCAAGACGCTGCTGCTCGGCGCCCTGATGCGCTCTTCCGGTCGTCTCTATGCCTTCGACGTATCCGACAAGCGCCTCGCCAAACTGAAGCCGCGTCTGGCGCGCTCGGGGCTTTCCAATGTGCACCCGGGCGTGATCTCCAGCGAGAACGACCAGAAGGTCAAGCGTCTGGCCGGCAAGTTCGATCGCGTTTTGATTGATGCGCCGTGCTCCGGGCTTGGCACGCTGCGCCGCAATCCGGACATGAAATGGCGTCAGACGCCCGCTGCGATCGCCGAGCTGCAGGAAAAGCAGACTGCCATCCTGGCCTCGGCCTCGCGTCTCGTAAAGCCGGGCGGCCGCTTGGTCTACGCGACCTGCAGCATTCTGCCCGAGGAAAATGCCGGCATCGTCGACGCCTTCCTGGCGACGCATCCGGAATTCGTGCGCAAATCTGCAGCTGAGGTTTTGGCCCAGCAAGGCATCGCGCTTGATACCGGTGAAGACCTGCGCCTGCTGCCGCATGTGCACGGCACTGACGGCTTCTATGCCGCCGTGCTGGAGCGCAAGGCTTGAGACGTTTCATCGCCGCCTGCGCACTGGTGCTGAGCGCCAGTGCTGCGGTGGCGGTCGAGTTGCCCGCCGAAGGCAGCAACGAAGTCCTGTTCTCGCCCTGGGACGATGCGGAGGGCGGGTTGATTACGGTGCTCGGCAAAGCCCGCCACAGCATCCATGTGCAGGCCTATCTGCTGACCAGCCGAAACATTGCCAAGGCTTTGCTGCAGGCGCACCAGCGTGGCGTGAAGGTCGAGGTTCTGGCGGACGCAGCCACGACCCTGAACGGCGAGAGCAGCCAGATACCGCAGCTGGCCGCGGGCGGTATTCCGGTCTGGCTGGAAACGCGCTATGCCAATGCGCACAACAAAATCATGCTGGTCGACGCCGAAGCGGCGCATCCCGTCGTCCTGACCGGCAGCTACAACTACACCTGGTCGGCACAGGCCCGCAATGCCGAAAATCTGCTGATCCTGCGCGACAATCGCGCGCTGGCGGCTACCTATCTCAAAAACTGGCGGCGCCACCAGCGCGAAGCGGAAGCCTTCCATGATGTTCGAGCGAACGGAAAGTAAACATGTTTGACAATGCCCTGAGCAGTATTGCCGCCCAGTTGATCCGCGACCTGCAGAATCCGGACACGATTTGGCAGGCCCTGATTCTTCTGCTCGTCTTTGCCATCGCCAAATTCTGCGAGCGCAGCGTGCGTGGCAACGACAAGCTCATGGAGGGCAGGGGCCGGGCGGCGCGTCTCGGGCACGGCGGTCTCAAGCGTCTGATCTTTCCGCTGGCCGCCGTTTTGCTGACTGCGTTGGCGCGCGAAAGCCTGCGTGCGGTGATGCATGTAAACCTGTTTTCGCTGGCGATTCCGCTCCTATTTTCGCTCGCCGTCATCCGCTTCGTGTTCTTCGTGCTGCGCGTGACTTTCAACCAGTCGCCGTGGATGCGCAATTTCGAACTGGCCTTCTCGACCGTCGTGTGGGGCGTTGTGGCCCTGCATATCCTCGGGCTGCTGCCTGCCGTCGTCGATCTGCTCGAAGCCGTCAGTTTTTCCGCGGGCAAGCAGCGACTGAATCTGTGGATGATCCTGCAAGGCGGGCTGCTGGTGGCGGCCACGCTCCTGTTGTCGCTATGGTTCGGCAACGTGATCGACAATCGTCTCGTGCATGCGAGCGGGCTCGACAACAACCTGCAGGTCGCCTTCTCGCGCCTGGCCAAGGCCGTCCTGATCCTGCTCGCTGTCATGATTGCGCTGCCGGCGGTCGGCATTGATCTCACCGCACTGTCGGTCTTTGGCGGCGCGCTCGGTGTCGGGCTCGGTTTCGGTCTGCAGAAGATCGCCAGCAATTACGTGTCCGGCTTCATCATCCTGCTCGAACGCTCGATTCGCATCGGTAACATCATTACCGTCGGCGCCGACAAGGGCAAGGTCGCCAAGATCACCACGCGCTACACCGTGCTGCGCGCCGGTAACGGCGTCGAATCGCTGATTCCCAATGAGCTGCTGGTCAGCGGCACAGTGCAGAACGAGACCTACAGCGACACCAGCGTGCGTTATGTGCTGGCGGTACAGGCGGGCTATCAGGACGATCCCGAACAGGTGATCGCCCTGCTCGAGCGGATTGCCAAAGAGCAAGCGCAGATAGCCGCAACACCGGAGCCGAAAGCCTTCTTCACGGCCTTTGCCGACTCCGGTATCAACTTCGAACTCCTGTACTGGCTGGAAAGCCCGGACATCAACGCCCAGCAGGTCCGCTCCAGTCTGAACCGGGCCATCTGGAAGGCGTTCGGCGAGGCCGGTTTCAGCTTCCCGTATCCGCAACGTGAGGTGCGCCTGCTGTCCGCGCCGGAATATGACAAAAGTTCATCCAAGTCCTTGAGCGACAAGCAGTAATTAATTTCATATTTATCAGAATAAATTGTTTTTTTCGAGTAGAATCAAAGAGTTTGCATCTGTACTCTGAAAGGCTGCTGTCGCCCTATGCTGTCCGGTTTCTTTGACCTCCCCTGGTGGGGATATGTGCTGGTGACTTTGGGCATGACCCATATCACCATTGCCGCCGTCACGATTTTTCTGCATCGCCATCAGGCCCACCGCGCGCTTGATCTCGGCCCGATTCCCAGCCATTTCTTCCGCTTCTGGTTGTGGCTTTCCACCGGCATGAACACGAAGGAATGGGCGGCGATTCATCGCAAGCACCACGCCAAGTGCGAAACCGAAGAAGACCCGCACAGCCCGCAGATCCACGGCATCCACAAGGTGCTCTGGGGCGGCGTCTTCCTGTATGTGAAGGAAGCCCACAATCGCGAGACCCTGGACAAGTACGGCACCGGTACCCCCGACGACTGGCTCGAACGCAAGGTCTACACGCCGCACCAGAAGACCGGCATCGGTCTCATGTTCCTGCTCGACGTGCTGATGTTCGGCATCGTTGCCGGCCCCGTGATCTGGGTCGTGCAGATGATCTGGATCCCGTTCTGGGCCGCCGGCGTGGTCAACGGTCTCGGCCATTTCTGGGGTTATCGCAACTTCGCCTGCGCCGATGCGAGCACCAATCTTTTCCCGATCGGCATCCTGATCGGCGGTGAGGAGCTGCACAACAACCATCACACCTTCGCCACCTCGGCCAAGCTGTCGAACAAGTGGTACGAGTTCGACATCGGCTGGGGCTATATCCGCCTCCTCGAAATGCTGGGCCAGGCCCGTGTCAAGAAGGTGGCACCGCGCCCGCGTCTCGGCACGGTTCGCACCGACGTCGATCAGGCCACGTTGAACGCCGTGATCACGCATCGCTACGATGTGCTGGCCAAGTATCTGAAGTCGCTGCGCCAGGTGGCGCATGAGGAGCTAGAACATCTGCGCGAAGGGGCGCAGCGCCATGCCGTGATCAAGCGCCTTACCGGTGATATGCAGGGCGAATGCGCACACACTCAGGCCGTGCTGGCGAAGAGCGAGAGGCTCTCCAAGCTGGTCGAGATGCGCCGCGAGCTTGAGGCCATCTGGGCGCGCTCCAGCGCCTCGCATGAGCAGCTGTTGAAGCAGCTGCAGGATTGGATCCACAACGCAGAGCAAAGCGGCGTCAAGCAGCTGCAGGAGTTTTCGCAACGCCTGCGTAGTTATAAAGTCGCTGCCTGACGGCGGCGCAAATCCGCCGCTGCGCTATGCGTTGCGACCTCGCCCGGCGTAAAGCCGGGCGCCGCCTGCCGGCGTGTT
>DATMTO010000041.1:0-3035 GCA_035564055.1 Rhodocyclaceae bacterium
CAGCGCGATGGCTCCGCGCGGGCCGGTGCCGATGGCGATGCCCGGCCAGTCACGCGTGGCGCGGCCGATGCGTACCGCATAATCAAGCACTGCGCTGTCCACGCGCAAACCGGCGACCAGCATCTGCATGATGGTCAGCTCGGCCGCATGCGTGACCGGCTGCACCGAATCGACATCAAGACGATCGGCGACGCGATTGTGCGTGGCCCAGCCGACCAGCGCGCGCTCCTCCTCCAGACTCGGGTAGTCGATCAGCACCTTGAACAGGAAGCGGTCGAGCTGTGCCTCGGGCAGCGGGTAAGTGCCTTCCTGCTCGATCGGATTCTGTGTCGCCAGCACCAGGAAGGGCGGCGGCAGCGCATGCGGCTGGCCGTCCAGGGTTACCTGACCTTCCTGCATGACCTCGAGCAAAGCGGCCTGCGTCTTGGCCGGCGCGCGGTTGATTTCGTCGGCCAGCACCAGGTTGGCAAACACCGGGCCCTTGCGTGTGCTGAACTCGCCGGTGCGGCCGTCGAACATCGTGTGGCCGGTTACATCGGCCGGCATCAGATCGGGCGTGAACTGTATGCGCGCGAAACTGCCGTCAATGCCGCGCGCCAGGGCCTTGACCAGCAGCGTCTTGCCGAGGCCGGGCACCCCTTCGAGCAGAACATGGCCGCCGGCCAGCAATGCGCACAGGACATGATCGACGACTTCCTCCTGACCAATGAAGACGCGCGACAGCTGTTCGCGCAGGCGCTGGGTAATGGCGTGGGCTTCGGCGAGGTTCATGATTTTTTCTGCCTGATGTGGGTGGAGAGGGAAAGCGATCCGGCCGCCTGCAGCGCGGCCTGGGCGTTGGCGAGTGCGGCGGAAACGCGCAGATAGTCGGCGCGGCTCTGCGGCTGCAGATGCAGCGCATCGTGCAGGGTCGCGGCACTCATGCCGATATGCGCAGCGACGTCGGCAAGTGTCTGCTTGTCCGGGTGGCGTTCAAGCAGGCGCTGGCACTGTTCGCGGCCGGCCTGCAGCAGCGCCGCGTAGTGATGCTTGCGCAGATGGAAGGTGGCGACGGCGCGCAGATGTTCGCGCAGCCCCGGCCTTGCCGGCGCAGGCGCTGGCAGCATCGGGCCGAAGCGCGGCATCACATGCCAGAGGGCGAGCGCGAGCAATGCAAGTGCGCTGACGATGACGGTCCAGGCGTTGTCGATCAGCCATTCGAACAGGCTGGGAAACTCGGGCCGCGGCGCGAAAACGATGGCTCCGTTACGGCCGTCGAGCAGGAGGCGGGCGGCAAGTTCGGCATTGCGATGCTTGCCGACGAAGGCATTGCGCAAGGGCATCGTGCTGCACAGCGCCGTCAGCGTACCCTTACCGACTTGCCAGCGCGCCATGGCCAAGGCGGGATTGGAGGACAGGGCGACGGGTTGTTGCTTGGTCGCTTCAGCTTCTTCCGTATCGTCGTCATCGCTGACGGCGTCGTTTCCGCCGGCATCTGCTGCGCAACTGCTTGCGTAGGGGCGATAGCCGTTGACGCTGGCACTCCAGAGCGGTTCCTGACTGATTGCGAAAACCTCGCAATGCGGCAGGGACACTTCGATTTCACGCCCTTCCACGGCGACGATCTGCGGCGGCAGTTTGCCTTTGGGCATCCGTTCCTCCGCGTGCATGCCAACGGCGCTCAGGCCCACGGCGGTTTTGAAGTCCGCAGACATATTGTCGCTGGACATGATCAGATGCCCGCCGTTGCGGACCCAAGCCAGCAATTGCGGTTCGAGACGCCGCGTAATGATGGCAGGAAATTTCTGCAAGGCGACGATAGTGCTCGACGTCGGCTGTTGGGTCAGTTGAGTCGGGTCGTTGATCACAGCGACGGAATAGCCGAGACGCTCGACCAGAAGGCGCGTAGCGTAATACTGGTCGCGTCCCGCTTCGCCCTTGACGCTGCCCGGCACGCTTTCCTCGACCCATTCGTAGCGCGACGAAGCCCAGGCCACGAGCGCCGCGAGGATGAGCAGGCCGAGCACGGTTTGCCAATTGAGGTGCTTCTTCACGAGGGCGTCTCGAAAGTGCGGTCCCAGCCGTCGCACAGCGTTTCGGCATCGGCGCGGGTCAGCGTGCGACGCGCATAGGCCAGGGCTTGCCAGCTTCGCGTCAACTGCCGGAAATAGCCGTGCGTTGCGCTGCCGGTTGCGGCGACGCGACGCAGACAGTCGCCTTCGGTGTCGCCGGGGCGGAAGGGAATATGTTCGCGGTGGGCGAGGCGCGAGAGCGAGGCGCGATAGAGCAGCGCCAGCGCATCGCGCAGACGCTCGGCGGCGATGAGCGCACGCGCTGCGGCGACGATGTCGTCCGGCAGCGATTCGGGGCGGATATTGAGACCGGCCAGCGTGCTTGGTGGCGGCGGCCGGCGTTGTGTACGTTTCAGTCCCAGCGCATGGCGCACCAGCCACCACAGCAGGATGACGCCGAGCAGGGCCAGTATCAGCCACATGACGACGCGCCAACTCTCAGCCACGATCAAGGCCACCTGCCCCCAGAATCTGGCAAACGGCTTGAGCCAGGCCAGCCACTCCGGCAGCTTGAAATCGCTCGTCTCCTCTTCCTGGTCGCGCAGGCGCAGGAAGCGGCGCTTTTCCTCCTTGCCGAAATCCGGGTGATCGAGCACCTTGGCGATTTCGTCGTCGGCACGTTGGACGGCTTCCTCGCGCGCAAGCGGTGCCGCCACTGCCTGGCGCGGCAGGCACTGCAGCGCCACGAAGGCGCACAGGAGCAGTCCCAGCGTCCCGCGCAACAGCGGCGCGGTGGCGAGGCGGCGGAACTGGATTTCAATGTCCCAGGCTTCCAGATCGGTGCGCCGCTTGAGGTAGAGGCCGAAGCCGCCAGCCACGTAGAAAGGCTCGACGAAGCAGATGATGGCGGCATAGCTGATCAGCCCGGCGGCGGTAAAGCCGAAGCTCTTGGCCTCCCCATGTCCCGTCAGCAGTTCGCGCAGCCAGCTCCACACCGAGACACCTTCCGGCGCCAGCAGGATGATGAGCCCACCAAGGCTGAAG
>DATMTO010000042.1:0-3860 GCA_035564055.1 Rhodocyclaceae bacterium
GGCCGGGCGCGCCGGACACCCACACATCGTCGCCCGGCTTGCCGCCGCTGCGGCGTATCGCCTGCCCGGCCGGCAACTCGCCGAAAATGGTGACGCAGAAATTGAGCGCACCGCGCGTAGTGTCGCCGCCGATCAGGTCGACGCCGAAGGTGTCGGCGCAGTCGTGGAAGCCCTTGGCGAAAGCTGCAATCCAGCTTTCCTCGACGCCGGGCAAGGACATCGCCAATACCGCCCAGCGCGGCTGCGCGCCCATGGCGGCCATGTCGGAAACATTCACCGCCAGCGTTTTCCAGCCCAGATCCTCGGGGTCGGTGTCGGCGTAGAAATGCGTGCCGGCCACCAGCATGTCGGTCGAAATCACCAGCTCGTGTCCCGGCGACGGCTGGATCAAGGCGCCGTCGTCGCCGCCGCCCAGCACCGTGTGACGCATCGCCCGCTTGAAGTGGCGGTCGATCAGGGCAAACTCGGGCGATTTTGCGGCCATGTATTCCTGGCGTTGCTTACTTAGGTTGACTACTTGGCTTTGGCTTCGTGCGGACGCAGTTCAAGGGCCAGCTTGTCGAGCACGCCGTTCACGAACTTGTGACCGTCGGTGCCGCCATATTCCTTGGCCAGCTCAATCGCTTCGTTGAGGACGACGCGATACGGCGTCTCCGGATGATGCTTGAACTCATACGCGCCAAGCAGCAGCACGCCGCGCTCGATCGGCGACATTTCTTCCCAGGGGCGGTCGATGAACTGCTGCACCGTGGCCTGCAAGGCCGCGGCATCGTTCATGGTGCCGCGCAGGAGCAGGCGATACAGCTCAGCGTCGGCCTTGTCGAAGCCGTTCACACCCATGGTGTGCGCCTCGATGGCGGCCTCGTCGTGACCGCCGACCTGCCATTGGTAAATGCCCTGCAGGGCGAATTCGCGGGCGCGATGACGTGCGGATTTGCTGCTCATAAAAACTTACCCTTCTGTCGCTAAGCGACATCCTCCCCAAGGGAGGAATTATTCAGTGCGGCTTATTTAACTGCCTTCAAAAGATTGGCCAGCTCGACGGCAGCTTCGGCGGCTTCATAGCCTTTCTGCTTCATGCGCACATGCGCCTGTTCGTCGTTCTCGGTGGTCAGCACGCCATTGGCGACGGGGATGCCGGTATTCAGCTGCACGTCAGTGATGCCGCGCGCCGATTCGTTGGACACGACTTCGAAGTGATAGGTCTCGCCACGGATTACGCAACCCAGGGCGATCAGGGCATCGTACTTGCCGCTCTGCGCCATGGTCTGCAGCGTCAGAGGAATTTCCAGCGCGCCCGGCACGGTGGTCAGCGTCGCGGAGGCCACGCCCATCTTCTGCAGCGCTTCGGCAGCGCCCGACAGCAGGCCTTCGCCAACCTCAGGATTGAAGCGGCTCATGACGATGCCGATATGCAAGCCGTTACCGGACAGGTTGGCGGCGATTTCCTTGATGTTCTCAAAACGCGGCATGGTCATGCCCTTTCACTGAAAGTCTTCGGGACAGGCATAGCCGGTGACTTCGAGCCCGAAGCCGGCCATGCTGGGAATGTGACGCGGCGTCGCCAGCAGCTTCATCTTGCCGACGCCGACTTCGCGCAGGATCTGCGCGCCAACGCCATAGAGGCGATTGTCCCAGCGCGCCGACGGACGCTCTTCATCGCGCAGGGCGGCCAGCACTTCGGAACGCTCATAGCCGCCGCGCAGCAGCACGACGACGCCGGACTGACTCTTGCCGATGGCGCGCATGGCCTGATCGATATTGAAGCTGTGACGGCGGCTTTCGGTGTCGAGGAAGTCGAGTACCGAAATCGGCTCATGCACGCGTACCAGCGCCTCCACCTCGGGGCTGATGTCGCCGTGCGACAGCGCCAGATGCACTTCGCCGGTGGTCATGTCGGTATAGGCGCGCATGCGGAAATGGCCGTGCACATTGGTCACTTCCTTGTCGGCGACCAGTTCGATCAGCTTTTCAGTCTGATTGCGATAGCTGATCAGGTCGCGAATGGCACCGATCTTGAGATTGTGCTTGGCGGCGAATTCAATCAGGTCGGGCAGACGCGCCATGCTGCCGTCGTCCTTGAGGATTTCGCAGATCACGGCGGCCGGTTCGAGGCCGGCCAGCTGGGCCAGATCGCAACCGGCTTCGGTATGGCCGGCGCGCACCAGCACGCCGCCTGGCTGCGCCGTCAGCGGGAAAATATGACCAGGCATCACCAGATCGCTGGGCTTGGCGTTGTGCGCGACGGCAGCCTGCACGGTGCGGGCGCGGTCATGCGCCGAGATGCCGGTGGTCACGCCCTCGGCGGCCTCGATCGAGACGGTGAAGGCGGTGCCGTGCGGAGTGCGGTTGTCGGTGACCATCTGATTCAGGCCGAGCTGGCGGCAGCGCGTTTCGGTCAGCGTCAGGCAGATCAGGCCGCGGCCGTGCATGGCCATGAAATTGATGGCTTCCGGCGTCACATGCGAAGCGGCGAGGACGAGGTCGCCTTCGTTCTCGCGGTCTTCCTCATCAACGAGGATGACCATACGGCCGGCACGCATGTCGGCAATGATGTCGGTGATGGGGCTGAGACTACTCATGGAAGCCTGACGGGCGAAGGTATCGGACCGCGCATTTTACAGGGGCGGCGGTCCCGGGGCTAGGGGCGGAGCGGAGGAACGGCCGCGGCAGGCGGAAATCGCCCGGCCGATCAGGCGGGAGCCTGCCCCAGCATGCGCTCGACGTAGCGGGCCAGCAGATCGACTTCCAGATTGACGCGACTGCCGGCCTGCAAATGCCGCAGCGTGGTCACCGCCACGGTATGTGGAATCAGGTTGATCGAGAAATCGCGGCCGTCCACTTTATTGGTAGTCAGGCTGACCCCATTAACCGTGATCGAGCCCTTGCGCGAGATGTACCTGGCCAGCTCGGCCGGGGCGCGGATGATGAGCTCGTGTGACTCGCCCACGGGCTTGAAGCTCAGCACCTCGCCGACGCCGTCGACATGGCCGCTGACCAGATGGCCGCCAAGGCGGTCAGACAGGCGCATGGCCTTTTCGAGATTGACCTCGCCGGCTTGATTCAGGCCGACGGTGCAGGACAGGGTTTCCTCCGAGACATCGACCATGAAATGGTTGCCGGCCTTTTCCACCACCGTCAGGCAGACGCCGTTGTGCGAGATCGAATCGCCGATGGCGACGTCGTCAAGGCCCAGTGCGCCGGCTTCAACGGTGAGACGCACGCCCTTTGCCAGTGGCTCGATGCGGGAAATGGTGCCGGTAGCGGCGACGATGCCGGTGAACATGGGCGGTCCTCAGAAATTCAGCAGGGGAAGAAACGCTTCCGGCGTACGGAAGCCGATGATGCGCTTGTCCGCAAGCTCGCGACCCGTGGCATCGAACAGGATGATGCCGGGCGGACCCTGCAGCTTGAAACGCTGCAACAGCAACTGTTGCTCGGGCGTATTGGCAGTCACGTCGGCGCGCAGCAGCACGAAGCCGGACAGCTTCTGGCGTACCGCCGCATCGGTAAAGGTCTTTGCCTCCATCTCGCGACAGGGGCCGCACCAGTCAGCGTAGAAATCCAGCAAGGCCGGACGCTTGTCGTTCTTCGCCAGGGCCAGCAGCGCATCCAGCTCGGCAGCGTTGCGCACCGGCGTGAACAAAGCGGCCTGCTGTGCCGCCGCGACCGGAGGCTCGGATTCATCGCGATTCAGCATCAGGAGCAGTACTGCGCCGATAAACATGAGCACGAAACCAGCACCCTTGAACCAGAGGCCGCGCCTGGCGCGCAGCGGCACCAGCGTAATTGCCGCGCCGAGCAGACCCAGCAGGGCCGGTCCGTAGAGAGTGGGACGCAGCAGCCGCACCTGCCATTCG
>DATMTO010000043.1:0-5483 GCA_035564055.1 Rhodocyclaceae bacterium
CCACGACATTGTCATGACCGATCAGGATCACCCCGGCCGGCAGGGCATCCAGCAGCAAGGCCAGGCGTTCCGTCAGGGCGACCTTCTCAAGATACTGCTGGCGCAGGGCACCGTTGGCTGCCGCCAGCTCCGCCGTGAGCTGCGCCACCTGTGATTGCAGCGCTGTGTAGGCGGTCGACAACTCCTCCGAGGCCTGATTGAAGATGTGAAAAGCCTCCGCCAGGCGACGGGCTTCGGCCTGGGGATCTATGGCATCTTCGCCGGAAGGTTGTGCTGAAGTATTCATCGGGATTCGTAAGGTTGCGCCGATGATGGCAGAATCGCCCCCCTCGGACAAGGAAACACCCGCCGCGCCAGCCTTGAAATAGACGGCAATTTTTGCCGCTGCTTGCTGGAACCCCTCTTGCTTCGGCAACCGACAATCCGTCAGCGGCAAAAATGCCACCTTGGAATATTCATGGCCAGCGCAGAACAGGCAACCCAGGGAATCCCCCTCCCGCCCATCGTTGAGTCGTTCAACAAGCTAGAACCCCGTCAGCGTCTGATTGGGATGGTTGGTGTCGCCCTTTTGATCGCGCTCGTCATCGGTGCCTGGTCGTGGACGCGCCAACCCGACTACACCGTCCTGTTCACCAACCTGGCCGAACGCGACGGCGGTGAAATCGTCACCCTGCTGCAACAGCAGAACATTCCCTACAAATTCAACGAGAGCGGCAACGCCATCCTCGTGCCCAGCTCGGTCGTGCACGACACGCGCCTCAAGCTCGCCTCGCAGGGCCTGCCCAAGGGCGGCCTGGTTGGTTTCGAGCTGATGGAAAACCAGAAGCTCGGCACCAGTCAGTTTGCCGAGCAGATCAATTATCAGCGCGGCCTCGAAGGCGAGCTGTCGCGTTCGGTGCAGTCGATCGCCGCGGTCAAGGCTGCACGCGTGCACCTGGCCATCCCCAAGCAGACCGCCTTCCTGCGTGACGAACAGAAACCTTCGGCCTCGGTACTGGTCTCGCTCTACCCGGGACGCGTGCTCGAACCGAGCCAGGTCGCCGGCATCGTGCACCTGGTTTCCTCCAGCGTGCCGCAGCTCAATCCGCTCAATGTCAGCGTCATTGATCAGGACGGCAACCTGATTTCGCAGAAGAGGAATCCGCTTGAAGAGGCCGGCCTCGATCCGAGCCAGCTCAAGTATGTGCGTGAGGTGGAAGCCAGCTATATCAAGCGCATCGAGGAAATCGTCGGCACCGTCGTCGGCGCCAGCAACGTCAAGGCCCGCGTTGCTGCCGACATCGACTTCTCGCAGAGCGAACAGGTTGCCGAGACCTACCGCCCCAACCCGACGCCGGAAACCGCCATCCGTAGCCAGCAGACCTCGGAGACCGGATCGAGCGTTCCGGGCGCACAGGGTGTGCCGGGTGCGCTCAGCAATCAACCGCCGGTTCCGGCCACGGCCCCGATCACCTCGCCCAATGTACAGGCCGGCGGCACAGGCGCTACCGGTTCGGCGCAACCTTTCACCAAGAACGCCACGATCAACTACGAACTCGACAAGACGGTCCGTCACACCAAGGTCGTACCGGGCGAGATTCGTCGCCTCTCGGTCGCTGTGGTGGTCAATACCAAGACAGACGACAAGGGCAAGACCACGCCGCTCTCGCCCGCCGAGATCAAGCAGATCACCGACCTGGCGCGTGAAGCCATGGGTTACAACCAGCAGCGTGGCGATACGCTCAACGTCGCCAATGCAAGCTTCTCGCCGGCCGAGAAGGAGGCCATGGCCGACCTGCCGCTGTGGAAGGATCCGGAAATCGTCGGCATCGGCAAGGAAGCCTTCAAGTATCTGCTCATCGCCGTACTGGCCTGGCTGGTCTGGAGCAAGCTGATCAAGCCGACGCTGGATCGCATGGCGGCAGCCGACCGTGCGCGTGGCGAAGCCAAGGCCGGGACGAGTATGATGAACGCCGATGGCGAAGTCGTCTTCGTCGACCCGCAAGCGGCCTTTGAGCGCAAGCTTGCCGATGCAAAGGCACTCGCCAAGGACGATCCCAAGCTGGTCGCCGGCATAGTCAAGGAGTGGGTGGGTGGCAACGAGCCCCGATGAAGGCCTAGAGAAGAGCGCAATCCTGCTGCTGAGTCTCGGTGAGAATGAAGCAGCGGAAGTGCTCAAGAGCCTCGGCCCCAAGGAGGTGCAGAAGCTCGGCCACGCCATGGCCGCGCTCAAATCGGTGCCGCGCGAAAAAGTGGAGGCCGTGCTCGACGAGTTTCACGAACATGCCGGCAAGGGCGCGCCCGTCGCCGTTGACGAAAACCTGATCAAGGCCATGCTGACCAAGGCGCTCGGCGACGACCGTGCCGCCAACCTTATTTCGCGCATCATGCATGGCGGCGACACCGCCGGTATCGAAGGCCTCAAGTGGATGGACGCGGCCACCGTCGCCGACCTGATCCGCAACGAGCACCCGCAGATCATCGCCACCATCCTCGTGCATCTCGAATTCGACCACGCCGGCGAGATCGTCAAGCACTTCAGCGAACGCCTGAAGAACGATGTGCTGCTGCGCATCGCCACCCTTGACGGCGTACAGCCGGCGGCCTTGCGCGAACTCAACGATGCGATGGCACGCCTGCTCGCCGGCGCCTCCACCAATATGAAGAAGTCGGCCATGGGCGGCATCCGTCATGCCGCCGAAATCCTCAACTTCGTCGGCCAGGCCGCCGAGACTGCCATTCTCGACAACGTGCGCGAGTACGATCCGGACCTCGCCCAGAAAATCCTCGACGAGATGTTCGTATTCGAGAATCTGCTCGACATCGACGATCGCGGCATCCAGCTGTTGCTGCGCGAAGTGCAATCCGATTCGCTCATCGTCGCGCTCAAGGGCGCCTCGCCCGAAATGCGCGAAAAGGTGTTCAAGAACATGTCGCAGCGCGCCGCCGAAATGCTGCGCGAAGACCTCGAAGCCAAGGGTCCCGTACGCCTCTCCGAAGTCGAGAACGAGCAGAAGGAAATCCTCAAGATCGCCCGTCGCCTGGCCGACGAAGGCCAGATCCAGCTCGGCGGCGGCGGCGGCGACGACCAGTTCATCTAAGGTAGCGGCGCGCCCCGATCATGAGCGAGACTCCAAAACGGCCGGAGGAAATGAGCGCCTGGGAACGCTGGGAAATGGCCAGCTTCGATCCGCCCAAACCCCAGCCTGCGCCAGCACCGCCGCCCCCGCCACCGCCGTCTGTCGCGGAAGAGCCGCCGGAGCCGGCCGTCAAATTGCCGACGGCGGCCGAAGTCGATGCCATTTATAGCCAGGCACGCGACGAGGGTTACCGCGTCGGCTTCAACGAAGGGCAGCAAACGGCGCTGACCGAAGCCCAAAAACTGGCGGCGCTGGTGCAGAAGCTCGACGAGGCGATGGTCGGCATGGAAGTCGCCGTGGCCGAGGAGCTGCTCGCCCTCAGCCTCGAAGTGGCCCGCCAGGTGGTGCGCGAAACGGTGCGCCTGCAGCCTGAAGCGATTCTTGTGGTGGTCAAGGAAGCCTTGCTGCAACTGCCGCACCAGCATGCCACCATTTACCTGCATCCGGACGATGCCGCCCTGGTCCGCATCCACCTGGGAGAGCAGCTGGCCCATGCCGGTCATCGCGTCCAGGACGATCCGGCGTTGGCGCGCGGCGACTGCACTATCGACGCCGGCAGCACCCATGTCGACGCCACCCTCGCCAGCCGCTGGCAGCGGGTGGTCGCCGGGCTCGGCGGCACCTTGCAGCTCAACCCGCACGACGAAGAATGAACCTGGCCGCTTACAGCAGCTATCTCGCCAACTGCCGCAAGGCGGTCGAGCGTAGCCAGCCGTACGTAGTCTCCGGGCGCCTGACACGCATCAACGGGCTGGTCATGGAAGCCGCCGGCCTCAAGCTGGCGCTCGGCTCCGCCTGTCGCATCGCCACACCGGGCGGCAGCTCGGTCGAGGCCGAAGTCGTCGGCTTCAATGGCGAAAAACTCTTCATGATGCCGAGCGAAGACGTCTACGGTCTGGCCCCCGGCGCACAGGTCATGCCAGTGGATACACCGGCCACTCCGCCGGCGCTGCATCAGGAACCGCCGCCCAACCGGCGCGTGCAGGATCGCACCAAACATCTGCCGGTCGGCGACTGTCTGCTCGGCCGTGTCGTGGATGCGAACGGCCGTCCGCTCGACGACCTCGGCCCGCTTGTCGATCTGCATTCGCGGCCACTGATGAGTCGTCCTTTCAATCCGCTGATGCGCGCGCCGATCAACCAGAGTCTGGACGTTGGCATCCGTGCCATCAATTCGCTGCTGACCGTCGGCCGCGGCCAACGCCTCGGCCTGTTTGCGGGCTCCGGCGTGGGCAAGAGCGTGCTGCTCGGCATGATGGCGCGCTACACGGCGGCCGATGTCATCGTGGTCGGGCTGATCGGCGAACGCGGCCGCGAGGTCAAGGAGTTCATCGAACAGAACCTCGGCGAGGAAGGCCGGCGTCGCTCCGTGGTCGTCGCAGCACCGGCCGATGTCAGCCCGCTGTTGCGTCTGCAGGGCGCCGCCTACGCGACCGCCGTCGCCGAGCATTTCCGCGACCAGGGCAAGCAGGTGCTGCTGATCATGGACTCGCTGACGCGCTATGCCATGGCGCAGCGCGAAATCTCGCTGGCCGTCGGCGAACCGCCGGTAACGCGCGGCTATCCGCCCAGCGTGTTTGCCCGCCTGCCCCAACTCGTGGAGCGCGCCGGTAACGGCGCCAGCGGCGGCGGCTCGATCACCGCCTTCTACACCGTGCTGGCCGAGGGCGACGACCAGCAGGATCCGATCGCCGACTCGGCGCGCGCCATTCTCGACGGCCACATCGTCCTCAACCGGCACCTGGCGGACGCCGGCCACTACCCGGCCATCGACATCGAGCAGTCGATCTCGCGCGCCATGACCAACCTGATTTCGCCCGAGCACCTGGAACTGGTGCGCACCTTCAAGCAGCTCTACTCGCGCTATCAGCGCGCCCGCGACCTGATCGCCGTCGGCGCCTACGCGCCCGGATCGGACCCGCAGCTGGATCGCGCCATCAGCCTGTATCCACGCATCGAAGGCTTCCTGCAGCAGCGCATCGACGAACAGGCGCCGTACGCGAGCAGCCTCGCCCAACTGGCCGAACTGTTTGCGCTTACCTGACTTCCGCACTGATCTAGAATTGTTTATACGCCCGTCGCCTCTCCGCCCTCATGCCTGAGAAATTTCCCCTGCAGACGCTGCTCGACCTGTCCAATCTGCGCATGGACGAGTCGGCCAAGAAGCTGGGCCAGCTCATCGCCGGCGAGCGGGCCGCGGCCGAGCGCCTGGAACTGCTGAGCAACTACCGCGACGAATACAACACGCGTTTTCTCGAAGCCGCCAAGAACGGCCTGCGCCCCGAGGAATGGCAAAACTATCGCAGCTTTCTTTCCCGTCTCGATGAGGCCATTACCCAGGCCGGAGAAATGCTCAAACTGTCC
>DATMTO010000044.1:0-4420 GCA_035564055.1 Rhodocyclaceae bacterium
GTGTCCTTGGTTCGATTCCGAGACCGGCCACCAGATTCAGACGAACGCCAACCCTCCGGGGTTGGCGTTTTGTTTTGGCGCACGGCTTTACGCAAACTTACGCGGCTGTCAGGCCTGGCGGCAAAGTACGGCATCGTTTCATGACATAATGAGAACGATTTGTATTTGCCTGTCCGCCACGGTGCCCAACGGCGCTGGTCAGGTTTGTCCTTGTTCCCGGTGCCTGTGCGGCAATCCGGCCAGAATAACCAAGCCCGAATGTCTGAACCAACCTTTGCAACCGCCCAGGTATCGCGCCGCGCCGGCTGGCTGAAAACACTGCACCTGTGGCATTGGATCAGCTCCGCCCTGTGCCTGCTCGGCATGCTGCTGTTCAGCATCACCGGCATCACGCTCAATCACGCGACGCAGATCGAAGCCCGCCCGCAGGTCAGCACCCTGCACGCGACCGTACCGCCGCCGGTACTGCGTGAGTTGCGTAGCGCTGCCGATCATCCCTCGCCCCAATTGCCGTCCGCCTTTGCTGAGTGGCTGCAGCGCAGCTGGCGTGTGCAGGTCGCAGAGGGCGTGGCCGAGTGGTCACGCGAAGAACTCTACCTGCCGCTGCCGCGGCCGGGCGGCGACGCGTGGTTGCGTGTCGACCTCGACAGTGGCGAGGCTGAGTACGAAATTACCGATCGCGGCTGGGTCTCGTATCTCAACGACCTGCACAAGGGACGCAGCTCGGGGCTGGCCTGGAGCTGGTTCATTGATCTGTTCGGGGTGCTGTGCCTGCTGTTTTCGATCACGGGTCTGTTGATCCTCAAATTCCACGCAGTCAGTCGTCCGCTGACCTGGCCCATGGTTGGCCTGGGCATGCTGGTGCCGGCCCTGCTGGTGCTTCTTTTCGTTCATTAACCTTTCGAAGGCGTTTTATGAAACTCCGCTATTCCTTCGTGTTCGGCCTGCCCCTGCTGGGCTCCGCCGCTTCCGCCGCCGAGCTGGGCGTCAAGCTCGAAATTCCGCAGCTCAAGACGGCTGAATATCACAAGCCCTATGTCGCCATGTGGCTGGAGAAGCCGGACCAGAGTTTCGTGGCGAATCTGGCCGTGCTCTACGACCTGAAGAAGAAGGACAACGGCGGCACCAAGTGGCTGAAGGATATGCGGCAGTGGTGGCGTAAGAGCGGGCGTGATCTGCAGATGCCGGTAGACGGCGTTACAGGTGCCACGCGCGCACCCGGCGAGCACGGCTTCGCGTACGTCCCGGGCAAGGCCCCGTTGGCGGAGCTGCCGGCGGGCGAATATCAGCTCGTGGTCGAGGCTTCGCGCGAGGCCGGCGGACGCGAAGTGGTGAAGGTTCCGTTTGCGTGGCCGCCCAAGTCGGCCCAGACCGTGTCGGCCCAGGGCAAGGAAGAACTGGGCAATGTTTCCGTGCAACTCAAACCCTGAGGTTGATCACATGACGTCCAATTTCGCCAAGACCTTCCTGATTGCCGCGCTGGCGGCGCTGGTGCCGCTATCGGCGCAGGCGCACCGCACCTGGCTGCTGCCTTCCGCCACCGTGCTGGACGGCAAGGAGCCGTGGGTGACGTTTGACGCGGCAGTGTCGGAAGATCTGTTCGATTTCGACACGAATGCGCAGAAACTCGACGTGCTCGAAGTGCTGGGTCCCGACGGCGCTGCGGTCAAACCGGAGAACGCCTTCACCGGCCGCCTGCGCAGCAGCTTCGACCTCAAGCTCGCCAAGCCCGGCACCTATAAGGTCAGCATGGTGCGCGAAGGCGCCATGGTCAGTTACAAGGTCGGTGGCGAACTCAAACGCTGGCGCGGCGACGAGAAGGACATGGCCAAGGAAATTCCGGCCAATGCCGAGGATGTGCAGGTAACGCGCCAGCATGCGCGGCAGGAAACGTATGTGACGGCCGGCAAGACGAGCGACGCGGTGTTGAAGAAGCAGAGCGGTGTCGGCATCGAACTGGTCGCATTGACCCATCCCAACGAGCTGTTCGCCGGCGAGACGGCCCGCTTCCGCCTGCTGCTCGACGGCAAGCCGCTGGCCAACCACCTGTTTGGCATCGTGCCCGGTGGCGTGCGTTATCGTGGCGTGCTGAATGAAATCGCCATCAGCACCGACGCCAAGGGCGAATTTTCGGTGAAGTGGCCGGCTGCCGGCATGTACTGGCTCAATGCCAGTTGGCCCGCCCGTGGCGATGGCCCGCCGGTGATGGTGCCACGCCGGGTTTCGTATTCGGTCACCCTTGAGGTTCTGCCGCAGTAAGCGGATTACCGGCTTCGTATGCGCCGCGTTCTGGTTCCGCTGCAGATCGCTCCGGCTCACCCACCCATCAATTGTCCTCAGCGCGATTTCGCCGGACAGAGCATGGGTACGCGCTGGACCGTCCGCTTCGTCGATACGTCCCAACGTGCCACGCACGACTGGCAGGCGGGCATACAGGCGCAGCTGGATTTGGTCGTGGCACAAATGAGTCATTGGCAGGACGATTCGATCCTCGGTATTTATAACCGCGCCAGTGCCGGCAGCTGGCACGTCTTGCCGCCGGAGTTTCTGGATGTGATGCGGTGCGCGCTCGACGTCGCCGCGCTGAGCCAGGGTGCCTACGATCCGACCGCCGGCGCTATCGTTAATCTGTGGGGCTTCGGCCCTGGCAGCGCTTACGCGGCGCCGGATTTTCGGCCGCCGGACGAAGTTGCAATCGGTGCGGCGCTGGCCGACTGCGGCTGGCAGCGCGTGCGTTTCGACACCGCGCAGCGCATGTTCCAGCCCGGCGGTCTGCAACTGGATCTGTCGTCGATCGCCAAGGGCTATGGCGTCGACCTGGTGGCACGCTACCTTCATGCCAACGGTATCGACCACTTTCTGGTCGAGGTCGGCGGCGAGTTGCGCGGTGCCGGCATGAAGCCGGATGGCCAGCCGTGGTGGGTGAGCCTGGAGGAACCCGACGACGACAGCGTCACGACAATTGCCGCCCTGCACGGTCTCTCTGTCGCCACTTCCGGCGACTATCGCCGCCATTTCGAGTACGCCGGTCGTCGCTACGCACATACGCTCGACCCGCGCAGCGGTTATCCGCTGGCCGATGGCGTAGCCTCGGTGACGGTACTGCATGAGGATTGCATGCGCGCAGACGCCTGGTCCACGGCTCTCACGGTCATGGGCGTTGAAGCCGGTTTGGCTTGTGCTGAAACGCACGGTATCGCCGCACGCTTTTTACTGCATGAGGCCGGCGCTTTCCGCGAGCATGCGAGCACCGCCTTTGCCGGGATGCTGCAGTAATGCGCCCGACCGAATTGCTGCTTGATCCGGCCTGGCGGCTGGGTAGCGCCGCTGTGCTGGCGAGTGCCTACGCGGCAGTATGCGGCGCGGTGACATGGCGCGAGCGCGGCAAGCGCAAGGCGACCGCAGCCTTGACGCTGGCGGCGGAGGATAGCCCTGCCTGGCTGGTGGTCTATGCAAGTCAGACTGGTGCGGCCGAGGCGTTCGCGGCGCAAACCGCCCGGCATCTGCATCAGGCGGGTTTGCCGGTGCAGGTGCTGGCGCTGAACCAGCTCTCCGTGCAGCAATTGCAGCAAACCGAGCGTGCGCTATTTATCGTCAGCACCTGCGGCGAGGGTGATGCGCCCGACAACGCCGCCCTGTTTGCGGCGCGCAACATGATCGCGCCTCTGCCTTTGCCGCAGCTGCACTTCGCGGTGCTGGCCCTGGGGGACGACACTTACGCCCATCACTGCGCCTTCGGTCGCGCGCTGGATGCGTGGCTCGGACAGTGCGGCGCGCAAGCCATGCATGCGCGCATCGAAATGAATCGCGGCGATGCCGAGGCCTTGACGGGCTGGCAGGCCTTGCTGACGCATTTGGCCGGTAGCAGCGACGCGCCTGACTGGACGGCGCCGGACTTCGAGCGCTGGCAACTGGTCGGGCGCAAGCGCCTGAATCCAGGTAGCCAAGGCGAGCCGCTGTATGAAGTCGAGTTGTTGCCTGCTCAAGGTGTATTGCCGCATTGGGAGTCCGGTGATCTCGCGCAGGTACGGATGGCCGCCGACGAGAGTCGTCCGCGCGAGTATTCGATTGCTTCGCTGCCCACCGAGGGCTTCCTGCGCCTACTGGTGCGCCTGCATCGCGATGTGAACGGGCAAGCTGGCTTGAGTTCGGGATGGTTTGCAGAGGCGGAGATCGGTAGTGCGGTCCAGTTGCGCGTGCGCCCGCATCGCCTGTTCCGTCTGGAGGCCAATGCCGATCGGCCACTGATCCTGATCGGCAACGGCAGCGGACTGGCCGGGCTGCGCGGGCATCTCGTCGCACGCATGCAGGCCAATCGCCGCGACAACTGGTTGATCTACGGCGAGCGTAACGCCCGACACGACGCGATCTGGGCCGAGGAGCTGCAGGCGTGGCGCGAGGCGGACGCGCTGCAACGGCT